>JAYVGW010000195.1:0-4660 GCA_043771735.1 Methyloglobulus sp. | reverse complement strand
ATTGTTCCAATAGTTTGGTTCATAAGGTTAAATAGTAATTTACGAGAATATATACCTCCTAATATCTCACCACATTCGGGCGATTTATTGAATTTTGCGGCTTGAAAGATATAAAAGCCCTAAAAAACTGCCTATAAATAGCATATGTCCTTCGAGAGGCACGTGACAAACGATAACTGCTTGATTTCCGTAGGCATGTGCCTGTCAAATCATGGAGTAGACTAACTTATCCAGGAGTTTTCCATACCCACAAACCCACCAAAAATAAAATAACTTTGTTTTATTAGTCATAATGTTATTTTCTGTTTAACTTTGACATATTATCTATTTAAACTAGTCTTAAGACTGAAATTTGATTACCACCAGATCCTTTAGAGAGTGGCTTCATATACTTATTAAAAACGTACGACATCCTATTAAGAAAACACGGGAATGAAAATATTTTTGCTTTGAGAGAGCGGCACTATGAATGATCTAAATATTTTCACTAGCAATAGGAAAAACACACTAACAAATTCAAGTCAGGAGATGCCATTTGCGAAATTGTCGTTATCGCCAATCGCTTTGGATACACCAGACATCGATAATATTGCAAGGTACGAATCAGCTTCCGTGGCCTATGTTGCCATCACTAAAGATGGCAAGATCACCGCAATCAATCAAACCGGCGCTAAACTGTTCGGTATAGAACGAAAGCAAATCATTAATGAGCGCTTTGATCGTTTTATTACCGATGAATATCAAGACTTTTGGTTTCAACACTGCCTAGACACCATAAAACATGGTGGCAAACAAAGTTGTGAGCTGACACTGCTACGTGCAGACAACACCTTCGCGCACGCTCGCCTCAGCTGTAATTACAAACAAGCAATGGATGCAAGCTCGGTGTTTCTGGTCACGATCAGCGCTATTGACAGACGAAGACAACCCAATAATGCAAAGAGCATTGTTGCTGCCTGCTCTGAGTCGCAAGCTGGCATCCTTATTATCGACCCAAACAAAGTCATCTTGAGCGTGAATAAGTCCTTTAGCCGCATTACTGGCTACACCGCCGAAGAAGCCCTGAACGAAAGCACTGCCCTTCCCTGTTCGGAGCGACATGACGAAAATTTCTATGATTTAATCTGGGCAACAGTGCGGGACGATGGTTACTGGGAAGGTGAAATCTGGCACAAGCACAAGAATGGCAGCGTGCTACCTGTATGGCTCAACCTTACCGCAGTTCATGATAGGGATAGCGATATTGCCCATTATGTCGCCAGTTTTACGGACATCGCAGTGCTCAAGCAGCCCGAAAAGATTTTGCTCGAAGCACGAGAACGCCTGGAAAACCAGGCAATAACCACAATGAAGGAACTGGAAACCGTCAAGAAAGAAACCGCAGAAATTAATGCCGCACTTAATATTCTACTCAAGCACCGGGAATCAGACAAAATCGAAGCCCAACTGGCGCTTTCCAACGAAGTGGAAGAAACCATCTTACCCTTCCTGGAAAAATTGAAAAGGGCGAGTGCCGGTCGGGTTCATTCCACCCGACTGATCAGCGCCCTTGAAGCCAATCTCGAACAATTGGTGAAAATCTACGGTCGCGCGGACACCTTACCCGCCGCCTACCAAAAACTATCTCCGACCGAGAGGCAAGTGGCATCATTGGTCAGGCAAGGGCTGCCCAGCAAAGTTATCGCGGCAACCTTAAATATCTCACAGGCGACTGTTGAGCTACACCGTAAGCATATCCGTAAAAAATTAGGCTTGGAAGATAAAGCCAGCAATCTCTACAACCACTTATTGTCATTGCGCGAATAAACGTAAAATCCGGGGCGCTAAAAGCCCCTCATGCGTGACGCTACCCTCCATTGGCTGATAGCCATAATGTATATTCTGTATAACCATTACATAGCCATTAATATCCCATTTTAATGGCTTGCTGCAAGCACCCTCCCAGCACATAATCCGACCACGGGCCTGGTGTTTTCATCGCACGTTTCTGGAAGTTGTGTAGCTTAAGTCACGAATGCCCACCACCCTACCCAGGGTCGATTTTGCCGACTCGGCTAGATAATTAAATAGTAAATTGGTTAGTGAATCATCCAGTTAGCTTAGGCGTATTTAACGACAAGATTCAATGCCCAACCATGCGGAAATAAATACCTTTTAATTTATCTTTACCAGGGAAACCGTCATGAACAATAACACCGACACGCCGCCAGGTAGCAAGCGACCAGGAGTCTCAGTAATAACAAATTAACTTTATTCAGCGAGGAGAAAATATTATGTTAGCTAAAATATATTACAGACTTGCCCAGAAAGCGAAGCAGCCCTTGATAACTGGGCTAGTAGCGCTGGTCATAGCCATGTCGAACGTTGGCGTGGAACCCTCACAGGCCGCCATAAACACGTCCCCAGTCGGGTCAGGGTTTACGGTCACTGCCGCCGACTTGGCGTTCATCCTTCAGCAGATCAAGATTTCCGAGCACCATACCGCGAACACCACCTCGGGAACGGGGCTTTGTGGCGCGCTGCTCGGCCCAGGCCCTAACCAAATCTCTAGCAATCTCCTGTCCTTTGGCCTTCGGACCGTAGATGGGTCGTGCAACAACCTGGTATCAGGCCAGGAAAACCACGGTGCGGCAGACCAGACCTTCCCTCGCCTGTCCACGCCCAATTTCAACCGGCCTACGGAATCGGCACCGCTAGGTTTCCCGCCTGGTCAGACGACCTACAACGAGACCAGTGGTTTTTTCTACGACAACCAACCACGCTTGGCCAGCAACCTGATCGTTGACCAGACCTCGACCAACCCGGCCGCCATCGCTGCGGCCGGATTTCCCATCAGGACGCAAGCCGACCCTGATTCGGTTGTTCCTTGTACAACAGAGCCGACAAATCAAGAGGGTACAAACGGAAGTCCCCTCGGGTGTGTGCCGGCACATCAAACCCTGTTTATCCCGAACGTGACCACCGATGTCGGCCTGTCGCCGCCCTTCAACTCCCTGTTCACCATCTTCGGGCAGTTTTTCGATCACGGTTTGGACAAGATCACCAACGGTGGTAATGGCACCGTTTTCATTCCCTTAAGGGATGATGACCCGCTGGTTGCTGGGACTAACCACATTTTCGGGGACAGCGATGATCTTCCAGCTGGATTACGCTTTATGCCGTTGACCCGTGGCACTATCGTAAACGATGCTAACGGTGTCCGTAACGCACTGAACACTGTCAGCCCGTTTGTGGACCAAAGCCAGACCTACGCCTCGCATCCCTCGCACCAGGTATTCTTTCGTGAGTACACACTTGATGTCAACAACAAGCCGGTTACAACGGGCAAGTTCCTTTCTGGGGATGATGGCTTCGCCCTTGCCAACTGGAAGCAGATCAAACAACAGGCTGCACTGAAGCTCGGCTTACTTCTTAATGATGTAGATGTGCAAAACATCCCAGAGATCTTGACTGATCCTTACGGTAATTTTGTACCCGGGCCAGCCCGAGGTCTTCCCCTATATGTGACATCGAGCGGTACCGTCGAAGGCGACCTAGCCAGCCCGATTGCTGTCCCAGCATCTGCTGTCCGGATCAATACCGCCTTCTTGAACGATATCGCGCACAGTGCAAATCCTGGCAAAATTGCGACCCCGAAGACACCTGATGACAATACCACCGCTGGCGGTAGCCTTGATCCGGTCGCAGCCGGCCAGTACGACGATGAACTGCTTGACCTGCACTTCATCTGCGGTGATGGCCGTTGCAACGAGAACATTGGGCTGACCGCTATCCACCAGGTCTTCCATTCTGAACATGACCGCCTGGTAGATGATATCAGCGCGACACTCGCCCTGCCTGCGAACGCAAGCCTTAAAACTGCTTACGAGACCATCAACCTTGCCGGAGGGCCAAATAAGACCTTTACCTCCGGCGAGCGCCTGTTCCAGGCCGCGCGTTTCGTCACCGAGATGGAATACCAACACTTGGTGTTCGAAGAGTTTGCGCGCAAAGTTCAGCCGTTGATCAATCCCTTCGAGGCTTTCGCCTTTAACCAAACCGATGTCAATCCGGCGATTACGGCTGAGTTTGCCCATGCGGTTTACCGTTTCGGCCATTCGATGCTGACCGAGACGATCCCCCGGTTAAATTCGGCTGATTCCGTCACCGCCGGTGCGCCTTTGCACAATGACATTAGTTTATTCTCAGGATTCCTCAACCCGGCGGAGTACAACCGGGGCGGTAACAATACCATCCTCGACACCCCGCATGCCACCGGTGCCATCATTATGGGGTTATCGGACCAGGTCGGTAACGAGATAGACGAATTTGTTTCCGATACCCTCCGCAACAAATTGCTGGGTTTGCCTCTTGACCTGCCCAGCATCAATATGGCTCGCGCCCGCAGTGAAGGTATCCCTTCCCTGAACAGCTTCCGCAAGCAGGTTTGGGCAAGAACTAACGATGGCCAGTTGACGCCTTACGAACACTGGATTGATTTCGGCCTAAATCTTAAGCACCCTCAGTCGCTGGTCAATTTCATTGCAGCCTATGGCAAACACCCGCTTCTTACAACGCGTGATCCGGATGGCTCAGGGCCCATCCTGGCAGGCAGTTTAAAAGCCAGGCGCATTGTCGCTGACCAGATTGTCAATGGCACAACCTTGCCCGGGCCGGACGG
>JAYVGW010000194.1:0-11590 GCA_043771735.1 Methyloglobulus sp. | reverse complement strand
GCATCGGTATTTGTTGCCAGTCCGAACGGGTAAACGGCTTCGCTCAATTTAAGACCTTCAGTGCCTTTTGCGAGCGATTCTTTCATTAACCGCAAGCCCGGACTAATCAAGCCGCCAAGATGCCGACCTGAAGCATCGACGACATCCACCGTAATAGCCGTACCACACCCAACGACACAAAGCGCTTTCTGGTATTTGCTGTAGCCCGCGACTATGCCCAGCCAGCGGTCAACGCCTAACTTTTCAGGTTCTTGATAAGCATTGGTGACCCCAAATCCTTGTGCTTCAGGTTTTGCTTGAATAATCCCTATTCCAAACCAGAGTTCGTTAGCTACTGATACGACCAAATCCAATAGTTGGCTGGTGCTGACACAAGAAATTGCTAGTTGGGCAGGCGGGGGAATGGCCCGCCATAATTGGGTGAGTGCGGCCCGATCAATCTTGACATTTTCTATAGCTTGCCCAGGGGCAATGTCAAGGTAATTACCGACCGCCCATTTGAGCCGCGTATTGCCTATGTCGATAAATAGGTTCATTAGTAAGGAAACCCTAAAAATTCAATAAACTCCCTCTCCTGTTGGAGAGGGTTGGGGTGAGGAGCTTAGAATCAATCGGTTGATCCCCTCACCCTAGCCCTCTCCCAGAGGGAGAGGGGATTTTATCGGCTCCGGTAACGTATGCTGGCTATTAAAACTAACCTCCCCTGAAGCATACGCTTGGGTACTGCCATCGGGTCGTGTCAGCAGCAACAATCCATTGTCATCAATGCCTTGCACAATGCCTTCGTAACTGCGTTGCCCGATGAACAGGGTTGCGGCTTTATCTTTGAGGCAATCATAACGTCGCCATTCGTCTACATAGGAAGAAATACCAAGCTCTTCAAATTCAGAAATAACCAGGAGTAACTGATTGAGCAAAGCACCTGACAAAGCGTTTCTGTTAAGCCGCTGTTGGCCGGTAACCTGGGTTAGGTCAGTCCATTGTTGGGTGATTTCGGTGGCCGCTGTTTCCGGTAAGTAGAGATTCAAGCCCAAGCCGATTACCGCCGCACACGGGCCATCAGATTCACCAGAAACTTCAACCAAAATACCGCCCAGTTTTTTGTCTTGATAATAAATGTCATTAGGCCACTTTAACTGAAAAGTCTCGGCAAAGTGGAATTTAAGCGCCCGGATGACAGCAACGCCAATGGCAAGGCTGAGGCCAGCGATAGCCATTGGGTTGGCTTGGAAGCGCCAGAGTATCGACAAATAAATATTGCTACCAAATGGCGAAACCCAGTGCCGTCCACGCCGCCCTTTGCCTGCCGTTTGTTGCTCGGCAAAGCAGATGGAACCTGACGGCGCATTTTCCAAGGCGCGTCCTACTAAATAGGTATTGGTGGAAGGGATTTGGTCGAAAACTTCAATGGCGCTTATTGATGCGCGTGCCTTTTCGTCTAAGGTCGCCAAAATTTTGTTTTCATCCAGCAATTCCAAAGGCCTTTCCAAGCGGTAGCCTTTGCCGCTAACGGCAGCGTGCTGCAAGCCCAAATGAGCCAAGCCATTTAATTGTTTCCAGACTGCGGACCGGCTGATATTCAACGCTTCCGCCAGCTCTGTGCCCGAATGGAATTGACCGTCAGCTAGCAGGGCGAGAATGGTTTTTTGTTTGTCAGAAATCAGCAAAATGACTTTAAGCTTTTGCACACAGCGCTTTGAGTTCCGTCAGCACCCTTAAATACTCCTGTTTCATGGATTCAAGCAATAGCTGCATACCGTTAAGGTCATTGTTTTTTCCAGCTTGTTCCATCGTCATACATAATTCGGTAAGTTTTCCGCTACCGACATTGGTACTGAGCGATTTCAAGCCGTGCGCCAGTTTACGAATCTGCTCGGCATCTTTGTTTTCTATGCTGAGTTGCAGGTTACCGAGTGTTTCTGCGGCATTTTGTTGAAACGCTTCCGTTAATGCGGTGATAAACGCCAGGTCGTCAGCATTATCTAATTTGAACTGCTGCGTGAAAAATTTCATATCAATCGCAGTCGTGTCTTCTATCATATTACTTGCTTTCACCAACGTTTTAATGTCTGTTTTCAGGGCAGGTTGATCTGCAATAATCAATTGTTTTGGCAGCCATTTTTGTAGTGTCTTGCTTAAATCCTGGCGGGTAAAAGGTTTGGTGACCCATTCGTCCATGCCGGCTTCTTTGCATTTTGCTTCGTCCTCGGCCAAGGCATGGGCAGTCAGGGCAATGATGGGGATATGCTTACCAGATCCCGAACCCAGTTCAGTGAGGCGAATTTCTTCGGTGGCTTGATAACCATCCATAAAAGGCATTTGGCAATCCATAAAAACGAGGTCAAAGTGTTCTTTTTTCAAGGCTTTTACCGCTTCAAAGCCATTGTTGACCAAATGTACCTGGCAGCCCAAGTCTTCCAAAAAGCGCTGGACTACCAACTGATTGGCAGGGTAGTCTTCGGCAACCAACAGCTTGGCTTTAAAACGGTAATTAGCATTTGTTTTCAGGGCTTTTGGCCGCGTTTTCGCTTTTTCCAAATCCACCCAAAACCAGAAGGTTGAGCCGATGCCGGGCTGGCTGTTAACGCCGATTTGCCCCTGCATTAATTGGACGAGTTGCTTGGAAATGGCGAGCCCTAGCCCTGTTCCCCGGTAAATGCGGGTCATAGTGTTGTCGGCTTGGGAAAAAGCATCAAAAATCAAATTCAGCTTATCTGGGTCAATACCGATACCCGTATCGGTTACCTCACAATACAGCCGCACCTTTTGCCCTGTGAGCGCTTGGCTGGATACGCTGAGGGTCACTTCGCCTTGGGCAGTAAATTTGACGGCATTGCTGAGTAAGTTGACCAGTATCTGGCTTAACCTGAGCGGGTCTCCAGACAAGCACTCCGGCAACTCGGTGGTTAGTTGCATCCGGTATTTTAAGTCTTTTGATTTGGCTTCAAGTTGTAATATTTCAAAGCTATCCCGAAGCAAATCATGGCAGTTGAAGCGCAGCAAGGACAGCGCCAATTTTCCGGATTCTATCTTGGAGAAGTCAAGGATATCGTTGATGACACTAAGCAATAGCGTCGAAGATTGTTTCATTACTTCGACCGAACGGCGCTGATCATCAGCTAAGTTGCTGTGCCATAAAAAATCCGCCATCCCAAGGACGGCACTCATCGGTGTCCTGATTTCATGGCTCATATTGGCCAAAAACTGGGATTTGGCGCGGCTGGCGGCTTCGGCTTCTTCTTTGGCCGTCCAAGCTTCTGCGGCAATGCGTTGTAATTCAAAATTCTTATTCGATAATTCGGCGGTGCGGTCTTGCACCTGGGCGGTTAACATTTCCCGCTGCCATTCCAATAATTCATCCCTGCTATGGATTTCCCCCAGCATTTCATTGTAAACATCAACCAATTGCCCGAATTCATCATTAGTCGTCTTATCGACACGGCCAGTGAATGTTTTGTCACGCGTCACCAGGCGCATGGCTTGCATCAAATCCAGCACCGGGCCTGAAAAAATGCGTTGCAGGCGTGTCGAGATATACAGGACAGCCAATAAAGTAAAAAGGACAATCATGCCGGTAATGAGGTAAAAACCGGATAGAAAAGCATTTAACCGGCTGAGGTCGTCCACTAAATGTAGGATGCCGACCAGCTTATCATCCATAAAAATGGGGCGAAATAAGTGCAGATGCCCTTGCTGGTCATAGCTGGTCACTTCAGAAAAACCGCTTTGTACCGGCATTCTCGAAGAGTTGTCGAAGAATTTTTGCAAACGTAGCTGCAACGATCCCAATACAGAAGGCTCTGGCAGGGTAGCTGAAGTATCATCCTTCAGGAGTGCTTGTAAAGCCGTTGTTTGCTCGTCCTTCTTTTGCGCGGTATGCGCCGTTATATAAGCGGCAACCAACGTACCCTCGCCGTCATACAATAAGGCTGAGACCACGCTTGGTTGATTTTTTAAGGACTGCAATGATTCATTGGCCAAATCAAAATCCTTAACAGCCAAAGCCGCTTTACTGTTCCAGGCGACAATACTGGCAAGGGAGGATAGGTCCTGTTCGGTTTGCTGCCTTCGGTTGATGTATTCCCTGACAGAGAGCGCGGATGCAACAAAGATTAACGCAAGAATGGTCACTGCACCAATCGCCCAAGTCAGCTTGACCTGGATGGACGCATTACGGAAATAAGTTTTGATTTGCGCGGATCCAAACATGCATTTGCCCTATGCAATCAGGTTGCTTTTTTGCGCCCAATATTTTCGAAACTCTATGGCCGGCATAGGTTTTGAAAAATAGTAGCCTTGCACGGCATCGCAGGTGGTGTTTTGCAAAAATGCTTGCTGCTCCAGGGTTTCTACGCCTTCGGCAACGGTGCTTAAATTAAGCGCCTTGGCTAAGGCCAAAATTGTAGTCACTATGGCCGAGGCATCCGTGCTTTCAGGTAATTTTTTCACGAATGAACGGTCAATTTTTAATGTATCCAAAGGAAAACGGTTGAGGTAGCGCAGGGATGAATAGCCCGTGCCGAAATCGTCAAGCGCCAGTTTTACGCCTAAGCTTTTCAGTTCGTTTAGTTTTTTCAGCATGTTCTCAGTGTCCGCCATAATCATGCTTTCGGTGAGCTCAAATGTTAAGAAGCTGGGGGTTACCCCGTATTCATTAATAATCCCTGCAACCATAGGGACGAATGAGGTTTGATTAAATTGCAAACTACTCAGATTAACCGCAATGGACAAACCGCCTAACCCTTGTTGCTGCCAAACCTGATGTTGGCGGCATGCTTCACGTATGGCCCACTCACCAAATTGGTTAATCATGCCGTTTTCTTCCGCCAAGGAAATAAAATCATTGGGCGGCAAAAAGCCCAGTTGCGGACTTTCCCAACGTAGCAGAGCTTCTGCGCCAAGCAGTCGCCCGGTTGCGACATCCACGACTGGCTGATAATGTAAGCGTAGCTCATTTTTGGCGACTGCGTAGTGCATATAGGTTTCCATTTCCAGCCGCTTTAAGGCTTTCGTGGCCATCCCTTCATGGAAAAATTGGTAATGGCCCTTGCCCATTTTTTTGGCATGGTACATCGCAATATCGGCATTTTTCAGCAAGGCTTCAGAATCTTCCCCATCATGCGGGTAAACAGCTATACCCATGCTGACACCAATTTGTACCAGGCGCGCGCCCAGTGTGATCGGTTCAGCTATCCAGCCTTGAATACGCTCCGCTACGACCGCTGCGTCTTCAGGGCGGGTTAGCTCATTGAGGAGAATAATAAACTCATCGCCGCCCAAGCGGGCGACATCGATCTTATGGTCAAAGTGGTCATAGTACCGTGATGCCAAATCCGAACACCTTAAGCCTTCTGTCAAACGCCTGGATATTTCAAGCAAAAGCTGGTCGCCCGCCTGGTGTCCATAGGTGTCATTAATGCCTTTAAAGCCATCCAGATCTAAAAATAAAATGGCGAAGTTGCGTTTATTCCTTTGCGCCAGCTCTAGGGTCTTGGTTAAAAACTTTAGGAAGAAAACTCGGTTAGGCAGTTGTGTGATCTCATCGTAGTAAGCCAAGTGCCGTATTTGGTTTTCCTGGTCTTTTCGCTCTGTTATATCCTGGACAGTACCTATTAGCGAGGTGAGCTGAGATTTGTGGTTTTCAACAGCTTCAATGTGTTGCGAGACAAAACGTTCTTGCTGCATTGCAGTGATAATGCGAAATTCAATAGTGGCTGCTGCCTTGGTTTTGATTGCTTTGCGTACCTGACGGCCAATATAACGCAAATCATCAGGGTGGATAAAATCCCGAAAATTTTGCATAGTTGGCGTGAATTCCTGCCGGCTGAGTTCGACCAGGGAATAAATCTCATCCGACCAATGCAAAATTTTATTATTGACCTGCAATTCCCAATCGCCCAACCGTGCCATTTTTTTTGCTTTTGACAGGCGCGACTCACTTTGCGCGAGTTTTTGTAAATTATTGCTCGCCTTCACCATATAACGCAGACGATGGCCGAGTATCTCCCAATTTAGGGGCTTTCTAATGAATTCGGTAGCACCGGCGCTGTAAGCTTGGGATATTTTTTGCGGGTCTTCGGTCACGGTCATCATGACCACGGGGACGTTAACGCCGTTAGGCGAATTGCGTATTTCGGCGCAGGATTCAAAGCCGTCCATCTCAGGCATTTCGATGTCTATCAAAACTATACTAGGTGCATATTCTTTAAACGCTTCAATACCTTCCTTGCCGTTAATGCAGGAAATCAGCTCAAATCCAGCGCCAGGCAGCTTACGCTTCGCCCACAAATGCAGGGTCTGGTCGTCATCAATAAGCAATACAACTGGAAGTTGGGTATCAGAGTGGTTCATTAAGACAGCTTATTCTTACCCATTATGGATAGTTTGGATATTATAAAAGTTACACGGTCAAGATTAGCACAAAATCAGTGCATCGGCGTGTAAGCGCGATTTAAATTGCCCGAGGGCATTGTACCCAAGACTTATCTAAAGTATATTTTAAATAGCTATTTGATTTTTATGGTTCAATCTTAATCCTGCCTGTGAACGACACTAATGGCCCACCGTTAAAAACCCGTCAACGTCTTTTGGTTACGGCAAGCCGCATTTTTGCCGAAAAAGGCTACCAAGACACGACTATCGCCGAAATATGCGAGCAAGCACAAACCAATATCGCTTCAGTCAACTATCATTTTCGCGATAAGGAAAACCTCTATCTGGAAGCTTGGCGTTATGCGTTTCAGCAGGATTTGGAAAGGCATCCTTCCGATGGTGGTGTAAAAGACGCATCTACCGAAGCCCGGCTCGCTGGACGCATACGATCATTGATTGCCAGGATTGCTGACCCAAAGTCCCATTTTTTTGCAATAGTCCACAGGGAAATGGCGCAACAGACGCGCTTGCTGGAAAAAATCATGGCACAGGAAATTAACCCCGAACGTCAGGCTTTGAATGCCTTGGTGAAGGAATTATTGGGCCGCAACGCAACGGAAAAACAAATTCAGTTTTGCCATGCCAGCATCGTCGGGCAATGTTTTCATTTGTTGAAGGTGAAACATCTGCGTTTAAGTGATGAAACCCAGTGCTACCTGATGGACATGAGCGATGCAGAGGCTTATGCCGAACATGTGGTGCAATTTTCTTTGGCGGGTATCAAGGCGATACGCGAGGTAAATCGACATAACTTGGATTTCGGGTAAGTTATGGGAGCTTCCAAAAATGCCCTCTTCCTCTGGGATGCCTGCATGGATGTAGGTAGTAGGTGGATTGTGCTCCTGCACAACCACATTCACTACATCCCAACTTTCTCCCGAAGGGAGAAGGGGCTTTTTGAATTATTAAAGATTCGCTTATGTTGAAACCCATTGTTACGCTATTGATGTTGGGCTTATTGGCTTCCTGTTCAGCGACTATCAAAGATGTTCCTGCACCGGTAAACTTGCCGGTGCAATTTTCCGCCAGCGGACAAGCCAAACTCCAGGAAAAGTGGTGGTTAGCATTTAACGACACCGCCTTAAACCAATTATGCGAACAGGCCTTAGGCAATAATTTCTCCCTGCTCGCAGCCTTCAATCGACTGGACCAAGCCAAAGCGATTGCCAAAAAAAGCGGCGCGGAGTTAATCCCACAGGTTGATGGCAGTTTTCTGGCATCGCAGGCATCAGCGGATTCCTTAAATAACAATAATTTTAGTTTAGGGTTAGCGGCCAGTTACGAACTTGACCTATGGGGGCGTATCCGCAGCGCAGTCAATGCCGCCAAGCTGGATGTCAGCGGCGCGGAGGAAGATGTATTCAGCGCGGTAATTTCGCTCACGGCTGAACTCGCCACGACTTGGTATCGCTTGCTCGAACAACGCCAACAATTGAAGCTGTTGGACCAGCAGATTGAAATCAACCGAAATAATGTGGCCTTGGTGACAGTAAGGTTTAGGGGGGCACAAGCAACGGCAGCGGATGTGTTCCAGCAACAGCAATTGCTCGAATCGGTGGTGGGCAACCGCTACACGGTGGTGTCTACGATTGCGGTTTTGGAAAACCAATTGGCGGTACTGGCTGGCAAGCCGCCGGGTGCTATCGCACTATCTGATTTAGACGAATTTCCGGCTATGCCGCCGCTCCCGGAAACAGGATTGAGCCTGACTTTAATGCAACGACGGCCAGACATACGCAAAGCCTATCTTGCTGTTCAATCCGCTGACCAGCGCATTGCTTCAGCGATTGCAGACCGCTTCCCGAAATTGAGCTTATCGGCGAGCGTGGAAGCCAGCTCGCCTGACTTACAATCGCTCCTTAATAACTGGTTGGCAACGGTGGCGGGAAATTTGGTGCTGCCAATCATAGACGGCAGGCGCAGGGTTGCAGAGGTCGAGCGTAGCCAAGCCATTTCCGCAGAAGCATTGAACAATTATGCAACTTTATTGCTCAATGCGGTACAGGAAGTTGAAAATGCCTTGGTACAAGAGCGGCAACAACGATTGTTTGTCGCTAATCTTGGAAAGCAAGTGCAGTTGGCAAGCCAGGCAAGTAGCATGATTCGTCTACGTTATATTAATGGAGCGATAGATTTTTTACGGGTGTTATCGGCGGTGTTGAGCCAACAAAGTCTTGAGCGAAATCTGCTGCAAGCCCAAGTGCAACTGATTGAATACCGGATTAACCTGTACCGGGCATTGGCAGGGAGATTTCCGTTAGTGGATGGAAGCACCAAAAAACTAGCAAGGAAACCGGTTTCGTGAACAAAAAAGTACAGAAATTTATTCCATCGTTAATCCTGACAGCCCTCAGCATTGCCTTGTCCAGTTATTGGCTGACCCACCAACCCAGGGCTGAACGTATTACGCCTAAAGTTTCAGCGCCGTTAGTGGAAGTCATCAAACCAGAAATTATCAGCCATCAAACGACGGTTAGCGTTATGGGCAATGTAATTGCCGCGCAAAGTGTCAATTTGACCCCACGCATCAGCGGTATGGTGCAGTGGGTTAGCCCTAATTTTATCGAAGGCGGCATCTTAAAAACGGGTGAGCCGCTGGTCGAGCTAGACCCCACCGACTATAAAATTGCCATCGTGCAAAGCCAAAATGATTTGGCCAAGGCGCAATTCAATCTAAAACTGGAACAAGGCCAGCAAGTGATCGTCCGGCGCGAATACCAATTGTTAGGTGCGGAGTTGAGCGGTCAGGAACAGGAACTGGTGTTGCGAAAGCCCCATCTTAATGCCGCCAAAGCGGCACTTGCAAGTGCTGAGTCCGCGTTGAAACTAGCCCAATTAAATCTGGAACGCACCCGTCCCGTCGCGCCATTCAATGCCATTATCACCACGCGTAACGCCAATGTTGGCGCGTGGATGTCGGCTTTTTCAACCGGTACGCCGTTGGCCAAGTTGGTGGGTATAGACAGTTTCTGGATTAATGCCTCAATTCCCGTTGATAAATTAAGCTGGATTAAAATCCCTGGCATCAACAGCCAAACAGGCTCGATGGCAAAAATCACTTATGAAGCGGCATGGGGTAAGGGCGTGTACCGGACAGGCACGGTCAAACGCTTACAAGCCGAACTTGAGCCTGAGGGCCGAATGGCGAAACTGATAATTCAAGTCGATGATCCGCTGTGCCAAAAAATCGAAAACAAACAACTGCCACCGCTAATGCTGGGGACGTATTTGCGTGTCGAGATCGACGGCATTACCTTGGATGATGTCATCAAGCTGCCGGAAACCACCCTGCGCGATGCCCAGCAACTTTGGCTGATGACGGACAAACAAACCCTGGATGTCCGCACGGTTAAGCCGCTTTGGTCTGAGCAAGGTTTTGTTTACCTGGATAAAGCACAGCTACCCGATAACGCCCAAATTATCATCAGCGACCTGTCCACGCCAGTACCGGGCATGTTAGTCCACACCGACGAATCCGCCAAACCCAAGCAGCCATAACGTCAATGCAACCATCAGAACATAAAGGTTCTAAAGGTGCTATCAGCTGGATGGCAGGGCATGGCGTGGCCGCCAACCTGTTGATGGCGATTTGCTTGTTGGGCGGGCTGTTGGCTTTACGTAATATCAAACAGGAAGTTTTCCCAGAGTTTCAGATAGACACCGTCAGCATCCAGGTCATCTATCCTGGTGCCAGCCCAGAGGAAATAGAAAGCGGCATTATCCTCGCGGTAGAAGATGCCATCAGTGACCTGGATGGCATAGACGACCTTAATTCAAAAGCCACAGAAGGCTTGGGCGTGGTACTGGCGGATGCGGCGAAAGGCGCGGATATGCAGCGTTTGGCGCAGGACATCCAACAGGAAGTTAACCGTATCACGACCTTTCCTGAAGATGCCGAAAAACCGACCATTAAAGCCGTCACCCGAAAACGCCAAGTATTGTCGATGGCTATCTATGGGCAGGCAAAAGAAGCCGTGCTCCATGAATTGGCGGAACAATTCCGCGATCAGTTATTGCAAGACCCCGGCATCACCCAAGTTGAACTTGAAGGTGTCAGGCCGCTGGAAATCAGCATTGAAATCCCACAAGAAAACCTGAGGCGGTATCGCTTGACCTTGTCCGAGGTTGCACAAAGGATTCAAAAAGCCAGCGTGGACTTGCCCGGCGGCAGCGTTAAAACCGAGTCCGGCGAAATCCTGATACGCATGAAAGCGCGTAAGGATTATGGTCGCCAATTTGCGCGTATCCCCATTATTAGCCCGGCCAGCGGCAACGAGGTGTTGTTGGGTGAGATAGCCAGCATCAACGATGGCTATGCAGATACCGATTACTCCGCCACTTACAACCAGCAACCTGCCGTTATGGTGCAGGTTTACAGCGTCGGCGGCCAAACACCGATACAAGTTTCTGATGCCGTCAAGAAACATCTGGAAGCATTTAAGGCAAGCTTGCCTAAAGGCATAACGACAGAAATCCGTTTCGACACTTCCGACCAATACGGCCAACGAATTGACCTTTTAATGCGTAATAGCGCCCAAGGGCTGGTGTTGGTGTTTATCGCATTGGCGCTGTTCCTGGAATTGCGTTATGCGTTTTGGGTGATGATGGGCATTCCGACCGCATTTCTGGGTTCATTTTTGATCCTGCCCTTGTTGGGTGTTTCCATCAATTTGGTCTCATTATTTGCGTTCATTATCGCACTCGGCATAGTCGTCGATGATGGCATCGTCATTGGCGAAAACATTTATCATAATCGCCAAAAAGGCTTGCCGCCTATGCAAGCCGCCATCGAAGGGGCCAGGGAAATGGCGATGCCTGTCACTTTTAGCGTGCTGACGAATATCGTCACCTTCATTCCCTTGTATTTCATGCCTGGGGAAATGGGCAAGATTTTCTACATGATCCCTACGGTCATCATTTCCGTGTTTTCGATTTCCTTGCTTGAAAGCATATTCATCTTGCCAAACCATTTGGCGCATACCCATGACAAAGCCAGGACGGGTCGTAGCGCATGGTTGCACGAACGGCAACAGCGGTTCAGCAAGTCGTTTGAGCATTGGGTGCAGCACCGTTACGGGGCGTTTCTTACTTGGGTTTTGCGGCATCGGTACTTGACGATAGTTGCCGCGTTTGCGTTGTTGTTCACCACCTTGGCCTA
>JAYVGW010000193.1:0-5240 GCA_043771735.1 Methyloglobulus sp. | reverse complement strand
ACCAATTCAAATACATAAGCCGGATTATCGTGATAACCGTTCGACCAGTCTTCCAGGTACACATTCACCATAAGCCCTTTTTCAAGCGCATAATAAATTGTTTGGAGAATGTCGACGGTATGCTGGGTTAAGGTTTTGCCTAACTGCTCGCGGCAATGTTTTTCACTACCTTTAGTGAGCAAATTGATAACCTTACCGCCCGTTTCCACAATCCAATCGACACTTTTTGTATGATCGACAAAACCCAAGACCTCAATGCGACCATCGAACCCTTCGTGTTTCGCCCAATCGTTAATGCTTTTTACCGCTTCTTTTTCGCCTTGCGAAACACGGGCAGATGCCACTTCGATACGGTCTACCCGCAACGATTGCAGCAAGGCTTTGGCGATGCTGACTTTTTCCGCAGGCGTGAACGAAACCCCTTGCGTTTGTTCACCGTCGCGCAGGGTGGTGTCCATGAGTTGGATGGTTTTGGTCATTACAAGTTGGTTGATTTATATAGAAATGAACAGTTATAAATTTTATATATCAGCAATTTCAACGACGGCTTCGCCTTTTGACAACAATTCTTGGGCACGAGGAAATAATTGGACAAACAACACTTGTAAACGCCTATTTGTTACATTACCGCATGTTAGCCATAGTAATTGCGGAGGCGTTCCCATACGCAAAACCAATTCCACGAAATCACTGTCTTTGCTAATAATAACTGCGTTCATTTGCCGAGCGGCTTGAAAAATATCCAAATCCTCAGCATCCCGCAATTGTAAATCCCGTAAGGCATAGGCTTCGACATCAAATGTTTCGCTCAACCAATTTGCCAACAGCGGCGGTAGCTGCGCGTCGATCCAATAGATCACGCAACCAGCCGTTCAAGGTTGGCTCGACGGGCCGCATAAAGCAAACAAGCCCGAATATCGTCTTGTTCAAGGTCGGGAAAATCCTGCAAGATTTCCTCAACGCTGACACCTTCTCCCAGCATTTGCAAAATATCCGCAACCCTTATCCGCATACCGCGAACACAAGGCTTGCCGCCACATTGCAATGGATTATAGGTAATTCGGCTTTCAATATTCATTATTGATTCCCTCTTTGATCAACATATTCAATCGTGAGGCGGGCCTCGACCCGCCCTACTGAACTATGGCTACTGTGCGCCATAACCCAACATTGGACATTCCCCTAACCGAATGTTGGGTTACGCCCCGCCCAACCTTCATCAAAACCCATCTTAGTCGCTGTTTTATTTCTTCCTTTAGTTCTGAGCGGTTTAAACGGGCAATTAGTATCTGTTTTAGATAACCAGAACGAAAAAACCACGCATCTAACTCTAGGAAACAGACCGCAAACTCTATCAATTCTATATCTGAGTATTTAGCCTCACTACATGCACGCTCAAGATAAGCATCCAGTAGTGAGACATAACCATGAAATTTCTTGCAAGCCTCCTCCCACACACGGTGCGAACGCTTATCCAAGTTCCTGAGTTGATACGCCCTATGAATCTCTGAATGAAGTTGCTCAATCATCTCGCTTTCCTCCTTGATTAACTGCTTAAAATCCATGCAATCTAAAGTGCAGAAAAACTTCACTTCCGATTTGGTAATTTGTTAGACATTTTCTTTATACGAATCAAGATAAAGCGTATCAGGACAAATATCTTGTTCATGAGGCCAGACAACCGTGCCATCCGACACTTTTACTTGTTTAAAATAATCAACATCCCTAAATTCTTTGAATACGCCAAAATTGAGCAGGTTAGAGCAATCATAAATACCTCGCTCCCCATTGGTGAAGATAAGCCTCAATTTGTAATCTTCCGCTGCTGTAACATTGCTGATCCTTGGACTCATACGATTTATCTCAAGGCCGTTGGCGCAATAACTGAAAGGCTTTCGACCGTAATGTTTGTCACTTCGACCATACGCCTGAAAATCGAAGCGCATCAAGCATACAAAAGCCTTCTCCCTTTGGGTTCTGGAATGGCATCCCCGAATTCATTGGCGGTGCTTAACCATAATTCTATCGCTTGATTAATATTTTCCAGGGCTGAGGGTTGCGTGTTACCGTGAGCTATGCAACCAGCAAGTTCCTGCACTTCCGCTATGAAAGCAGTGTCTTCTTGACTCCAATAGATGATTACTTCGTATTTATGCATCGCCTTCACTTCCTAACCGATATTTAAGAATTAAGGCACGTACTTGACGCACCTGATAGGGCTTGGCTTTTGCGCCATCACGTTGGAGATTTAACCGTTCTTCAACATTGGTGCGTCGAAAAATATGATGGCTGCCGGAAATCCGTTCCTCAAAACCAAAACTTTTCAATAAAGCGCAAAGTTCTTCAAAATTTATGTTCGCATCCGCTTGACCTTGCAGGATTTTTTGAATCAACTTATCGTTCTTTGCCATCAGCCGAATGTTGGGTTACGCCCCGCCCAACCGTAAGTGAATCCCATAGTTAGGCGCAATGCGGGGCTAACCCAACCTACATTTTTTATACTGATTGCCAAAGCCAAGGAAAAACCTTTTTGTTCCGTTCTTCATACGCACTGATCTTATCAACATGCTTCAAAGTCAAACCAATATCATCCAAACCACTTAACAGATTGCCTTTCCTGAACGGATCGATATCGAAGGTAAAGCCATTACCTGCTGGCGTAATGACTTGTTGGTTTTCCAGGTCAATAACGAAGCGAACACCTTCATTAGCACTAATTTCTGCCATTAAACTGGCTAACTGTTGGTCGTTCACTTTAATAGGAAGTATGCCGTTCTTGAAACAGTTGTTGTAAAAAATATCGGCATAGCTGGTTGAAATAATGGCGTTAAAACCATAATCGGCTATCGCCCAAGGCGCGTGTTCACGGGACGATCCACAACCGAAGTTGTCGCCGACGACCAGAATTTTAGCGCCTTTAAATACAGGCTTGTTCAATTCAAATTCGGGATTGTCGCTGCCGTCGTCATTAAACCGCCAATCGTGGAAAAGGTGAGCGCCAAAGCCGCTGCGCTCGACTCTTTTAAGAAACTGTTTCGGGATGATTTGGTCGGTATCGACGTTGCTGCGGTTCATCAATGCGGCAATGCTTTCGTGTTTTTTGTAAGGTTCCATAATGGATAGTTTTAAAAATATTTATACTTGACCGTTCGTCCTGAGCTTGTCGAAGGACGAACCACCTTGCTGTTCATGGTTCGACAAGCTCACCACGAACGGCCTAAAATTAATATCGGCAATCAACTTTCCTCATAAAGTGAGAGAAAATTAACCAAATGTCCTAATATCCACAAAATGCCCTGCCGCCGCCGCTGCCGCCGCCATAGCTGGGGACACTAAATGCGTCCTGCCGCCCTTGCCTTGACGGCCTTCAAAATTGCGATTGGACGTGGACGCGCTGCGTTGGCCTTTGGTCAGTTCATCACCGTTCATCGCGAGGCACATGGAGCAACCAGGGTCACGCCATTCCCAACCGGCCTCAATAAAAATTTTGTCCAGCCCTTCATCTTCAGCCTGATGCTTAACATGATAGGATCCCGGTACGGCAATCGCCTTGACCCCTTTGGCAACTTTGGTACCTTTGGTCACTTCTGCCGCAATGCGGAAATCTTCTATCCGGCCATTGGTGCAGGAGCCGATAAACACCAAATCGACAGGAATATCCGTCATCTTGGTGTTAGCGGTCAAGCCCATATAAGCCAAAGCACTTTCGCAAGCCTTGCGCTTACCTTCGTTATCGAAACTTTCCGGTGCTGGCACACAGCCATCCACACCTATGACTTGTTCGGGCGATGTCCCCCAAGATACTTGTGGGGCAATGTCTGCGGCATCCAAGGTAATAATTGTGTCGAATACCGCGCCCTCATCGCTAGGTAGGCCTTGCCAATAAGCCAGCGCTTGATCCCACTGATCATCTTTGGGGGCAAATTCCTTGCCTTTCAAATATTCGTAGGTTTTCTCATCCGGCGCAACCAACCCTGCCCTGGCTCCAGCTTCAATCGCCATATTGCACAGCGTCATGCGGCCTTCCATCGAAAGCAACTTGATCGCTTCGCCAGCGTATTCGATGACATGACCTGTGCCACCAGCCGTACCAATTTTTCCGATAATTGCCAAGGCAATATCTTTTGCGGAAGAATATTTGGATAGCTTGCCATTAACCTGCACCAGCATAGTCTTGGACTTTTGCTGCGGCAGACATTGTGTCGCCATGACGTGTTCGACTTCGGACGTGCCGATGCCGAACGCCAACGCACCAAAAGCGCCATGCGTTGCCGTATGGCTGTCGCCGCAAACCACCACCATGCCTGGATGCACAAAACCATGTTCCGGCACGACCACATGAATCACGCCATTGTTGGGATTCTTCATGTCGTAGAGGTTTAAGCCGTTTTCCGCGCAATTCTCCGCCATCACCTCGACCTGCTTTCTGGCGATAGGATCGGGGATGGGCAAATGGCGGTCTTTGGTGGGTACGCAATGATCCATCGTCGCTAGAATGCTATGCGGATTGCGGACTTTACGGTTAGCTAACCGCAACCCTTCAAAGGCTTGTGGGCTAGTCACTTCGTGCATTAAATGACGGTCTACATAAATCAGGGGCGCTTGGCCTTCCACTTCAACAACGAGGTGGCTGTCCCAGATTTTTTCATACATCGTTTTTTTCATTGCTTGTTCCTAAAACTTGCTGATTTCACCGCCAAAACATGATTATTTCTGCGGAAAAAAGTAAACATTGATTCATCCCACATTATCCCTTAAATCAGGCCTTTATTGCAATCTGCCCAGTCCCATCTTAGTGGGGTAATATAAGAAATCAACAATGCACATACGCTTTAATGACTACCGCGCGGCACCCATTGCTTATCCCTAAATACTTGCAGCGGCTGGTAGTCGCTTTTGTAGGACATTTTTTTACACCTTTTTATCCAAAAACCCAGGTATAAAAACTCTTTTTGTAATTGTTTCGCCCACTCGATTTGCCAAAGTACGGCATAAACCCCCAAGCCATAACCGGAAAATTTAGGTTCAAAAAAAGTGTAGACGGCAGACAGGGCATCATCCAACCGGTCAACCACGGCTATTGCGGCCAACTCGCCATCAATTAAAAACTCCACAAAACAAGTGTCGCACCACGAACTTTTCAGAAAATGCAGGTAATCTTCCGGGCTGGAATCAGACATGGAACCTTCCCTGTGCCGTGCCGCTTGATAACGTAGATACATCTCGTAATGTTTCTGCTC
>JAYVGW010000192.1:0-2810 GCA_043771735.1 Methyloglobulus sp. | reverse complement strand
TCTTCATCATTTTGCGTTTGCAAAATTTTCCGTAAGTTCTCGTCAATAACAGCCATTTTCGCCTCCTACAATCATTCAATTAATCGGAACCGCCAGGCCCGGCCATCCGGGCTTTAACGATTCGTAACACCTTGCCAGGATTGGCTACCCGATTAAAACGTACCGGATCCCCGTCAGTGCCCGCCGAGGTAAACTCCAATAAGCCCACATTCAACAGGCGGTCAAGCAAGGTTTGTTTAATGCCCATTGAGCGGATATCTTGAAAACGCAGCCCTACAGTCTGATGGGCAATGATGCCCAGCCTGGCTTCGACACCAAAGCCAGTTACCCGGTACAGAGCGCCCGCCCGTTGCCACAGAAAAGACAGCCATATCACTATTAGCATGGCTGAGCCAACACCCGTCATGCCTTGATCAAGCCGTTGCAGCCATGCGCCCAATTGACGCGGCTGGACGTTGATAAGCTCCAATACGGCCAACAACAAACTGTCCGGCAACAACACCAGGCAAACCGCAACGGCTATCAAAAACAGTGCGCATAAATTCGTCCTAAGCACGGCTTGGCGCAGCTCATAATCCTTGGGCGTTGTGACCGGCACGGTATTCGCCGTCACCGCTAGTGCCAATTCAGGGGATACAGGGTTTTCCTTAGGCAACGGTTGCAACGGCGGTTGTTGCCTCCCCGGCTTGTGGCTTTGTTGCTCGGATGCTGCCAACCGAACGACAAAGCCACCTTCCGGATAAGGTTCCAGTCGGTAGTCATTCCCGGTTTCTCCCGACAACAGGTCGCACATGCGGATGGCCTTCCCTTCGTTTCGGAAGGGTAGGCCATCCAGGTTGTAAATGTCATCCCCTATGCGCATGTCATGGCCGGCCGACGGTTTTTGAATCCACCAGCCACAACTTACCCTTCAGGCAAGCCTGGCCTTTGGCTTTCATTTTGTAGCTGCCGACCCCGCCGATGAAGGTATAACGGATAAAGTAGTCGCGGCAGGTATAGCCATTGCCGGTTTGGGTATTAATCGGCACGATGGCCATGTCACCCAGCTTTGGGTTGTGCCAGGTCGAACCGACTTGGTCCTGATTGGCCGTCATCGCTTGTTGGGCGATACGTTCATCCTCCAGGCTAAAAGCATCGGGATAGCTCGTCCCTAAACTTTCAAAAAGGATGCTTTCCTTACCCAGTTTATTTTCCACCACGATGATCTTGCTCAGGTCACCCAACAAAGGTAACTGGATCGGGGCAACCTCGCCGGTGCTGGTGCAACCCATCAGCAGGGCAAGAACACCCAGCGCGGCAATGGCTATCGTTAACGTGTTAATGTTGAGGCTCCTAACCGGATGATGTCGGCATCGTTGGACTTGAATCGTTTATCGGCCTGGACAGGTCTGTTGGCGGTGGGTCAAGCTCATCAGCCTGGCCATTACGTTTGCGTAATTGAACACTGTCCAGGCAAACTGGATCGATGCTGATTTTGTCCGCTGTTAAACGGAACTCATTTTTGGCTTCACCCGCTTCATTCTCCCAACTATCCAGCCGAAGTGAGCCCGTGACATGGATACGCATACCCTTGGACAAGAGCTTGACGGCAGAATCCGCACGATGCCCCCAAACGCTCACCGTGAGCCAAAACCCACCGCCATCTTCGTAAGTCCCATCATCCAGTGGAATACTCCGGTCGAAGAAAACCCGCAAATCTGCCACTGAACGATTTTCACCATTCACTTTAACAGTCCTTAAGGCCGGTGCCTGGCCTATATTCCCTTCACCACGAAAATCATTGCTCATCACTTTTACTCCTTACGTTGAAAGCTGTAGTTCGCCACACAATTCGATCTGACACAACAAACAACCGACCTTCCAAAATATGCGGTTAAATTGCAGCAAAGCTATTCCCACTATTTTTAGCGGTTCAATCCTCCTTAAACTGGTTTTTAAGTTGCTCCAACGCCTGCCGTTGTTGCAGGTAATACTCCCAACGCCGTTGTTCCGCCAACAGCAGGGCATGTTGGATGTTGAGGAATAGGGCTTGATGGTGAAAACGGTAATAGGCCTGCCTCACCACAGGGGTCATCGTATTTAATACTAAAAGGCCCGCTTGTCCTTCGATCCGAATGTAAGGCTGCTTTTTCTTAACACCGGTTTGCCGCCAACGTAAGTACATCGATCCTGTGCCCAGTTTCTGAACCGACAAATAGACCGGGCAGGGCATCCGGAAAGTTGCTTTAAAAACCGTCGCCGTCTCATTCATTTCCAGAGCAACAGCAGCACAGCTCCGTTGGCATCCCTGAATCTTTTGCCGCAACATTTCCAGGCTTGGCACTGGCGCGGTCGTTTTCGTCTCGTTCATTTACGTCTATCCAGCCAGTACGACATTAAAAAGCCATTGAACCCAGTTAGGGGGTGCGGAGCGCACCCCCTAACCAACGTTGCTATCCTTGGTTTCCTGCATCAATAATCCGTGGCTTGGAAATAATAATTGCGGCATCCCTTTAAAAGCCTTTACCCTTTAAAGGGCTAAACGTTTCATAACTGCTTTGCGTTAAACAATCCATAGCTACATCCCTGCTAAAAATTGTTTAGCTGCCTGCCGCAACATTCCCGCGCCCATGCACTTGCCCCAGGCCTTCCAAATGACCGCCTTTAAACTGTTCCAAGCAGCCATCAGGTGTATCCTTATCAGCCCCAACGGAAGCCATACCTGCTGCGGTGGGCAATACAAAATCCAGCACCGAACGGATTTCTGGCGCATGTTGTGCCCGTGTCGACCGTTCAAGAAACTCTTGGGGCAATTCGCCCATCTTGGCCTT
>JAYVGW010000191.1:0-14798 GCA_043771735.1 Methyloglobulus sp. | reverse complement strand
GTTGAAGCGCCAGCGGTGGTATTCGACGACCAGGAAGATTTTCTGGCGGCTTTTAAACGTGGCGAGCTGGAAAAAGACTTTGTCGCCGTGCTACGCTTTCAAGGGCCACGGTCGAATGGTATGCCGGAACTGCACAAACTAACGCCACCGTTGGGTGTGCTTCAGGACAAGGGTTTTAAAGTGGCGCTGGTTACGGATGGCCGCATGTCCGGCGCATCTGGGAAAGTGCCTTCAGCCATCCATCTTTGCCCAGAATGTGAAGTCGGAGGGCCGCTGGCTAAAGTGCGTAACGGCGATATCATCTCCATGAATTTGCAGACTGGCGATATCAACGTACTGGTTGACGACGATGAATTTAACGCCCGTGTACCTTGGCCTAATTCCGCCAAAAACCACCATTACGGCATGGGGCGGGAGATGTTTGGCGGTTTTAGGCTGGGTGCTTCGTCTGCTGAGACGGGCGCCTCAAATCTATTCCTTGTCGATTAAATGGATACAAAAATGACACAAAACAACTGGAAAATCCAACCCAAAGCCGTTTTAAACGCCTGCCCTGTGATGCCGGTGATGGTCATCCAAAACCTCGACGATGCCGTACCCTTGGCCAGGGCATTGGTCGCTGGTGGCATTAAAGTTCTGGAAATCACCTTACGCACACCGATAGCGTTGGAAGCTATCCGCTTGATTAGCCAGGAAGTTAAAGAGGCCATTGTCGGCGCCGGCACTATCGCCAACCCTACACAATTACAGGCCGCAGAAGACGCTGGCGCGGCATTTGCGATCAGCCCAGGCATTACGTCTGCCCTGTTAAGTGCCGCAAACAAAGGCAAAATTGCACTAATACCGGGCATTGCGACTTTATCGGAACTGATGCTGGGTATGGAATATGGCCTCGACCATTTCAAGTTCTTTCCTGCTGAAGCCGCAGGTGGAGTCCCTATGCTAAAAGCCATTGCAGGGCCTTTCCCACAAGCCACTTTTTGTCCGACTGGCGGCATCTCACCCGGAAATTATAACGAATACCTAGAGTTACCGAATGTGGCTTGCGTCGGTGGATCATGGCTGGCACCACAGGCTGTCGTCAACGAAAAAAACTGGGCAAAAGTGACCGAACTGGCACAAAAAGCGGTGGCCGATGCCATTCGGGGTTAGCTTTTTTTGGGCATTATGGTAACCTTAAAACTTATCCAAGACTGAGAGCATACCCATGACTGATCCCCGCAGCCTAACATTGACTGATGACACTAAGCCCGTATGTGAATTGCCGGTATTATCCGGCAGCACGGGGCCTGATGTATTGGATGTGCAAAGCCTGTACAAACAAACAGGTATGTTTACTTTTGACCCTGGCTTTACGTCCACCGCGAGTTGCCGCTCTGCAATCACTTATATCGACGGTGAAGCGGGTGTGCTGCTGTATCGCGGCTACCCTATTGAACAACTCGCCGAGCAATGTACCTTCCTGGAGGTCTGCTACCTGTTGTTGCATGGTGAACTGCCCGACAAAACGGAATTAACTGATTTTGAACATCATGTCACCATCCATACGATGGTGCATGACCAAGTAAACCTTTTTTTTCGGGGCTTCCGTCGGGATGCCCATCCGATGGCGATCATGGTGGGCGTGGTCGGTGCGCTGTCCGCGTTTTATCACGATGCGATGGACATCCGTTCCAAGGAAGACCGTAATATGTGCGCGATCCGCCTTATTGCCAAAGTACCTACGATAGTTGCCATGTGCCACAAATACAGCACCGGTTCGCCTTTCATCTATCCGAAAAACAAGTTGAGTTATGTCGAAAACTTCATGCGGATGATGTTGGCTACGCCGTGTGATGACTACGAACCCAATCCGGTACTGGTCAGGGCGTTGGACAGGATCTTGATACTTCACGCCGACCATGAGCAAAACGCCTCCACGTCTACCGTAAGACTGGCAGGTTCCAGCGGCGCTAACCCATTTGCCTGTATTACCGCCGGGATCGCCTGTTTATGGGGTGCAGCACATGGCGGGGCTAACGAAGCCGTGCTGAATATGTTGGTTGAGATTGACAACGTATCCCGCATAGGACAATACATCGACAAGGCAAAAGACAAAAATGACCCGTTCCGGCTGATGGGATTCGGCCACCGTGTCTATAAGAACCACGATCCCCGCGCCAAATTGATGCGCGATACTTGCCATGAAGTCCTTACCGAACTGGGCCTGCACGATGACAAGATGTTCAAACTGGCATTGGAGTTAGAACGGATTGCCTTGGAAGACGACTATTTCATCGCCAAGAAACTTTACCCCAACGTCGATTATTATTCCGGTATCGTCCTACACGCTTTAGGTATCCCCAGCAAAATGTTCACCGCCATTTTTGCGATGGGTCGAACTATCGGATGGGTAGCTCATTGGGATGAAATGATTTCCGATCCCGACCAGAAAATCGGGCGGCCCAGGCAGTTGTATACTGGGCAGACGCGCAGGGATGTGCCGGTGCGCCGCTAAAACAGCGCACCGTAATTTGCTTGCTGGGTCATGATTTCGACTTTATCCTGCTTTCTAAAGCGACAAGCTGTTGTGGCGTGGCCTCACTCTGATACTTGGCTTGCCATTCTTTGTAAGGCATCCCGTAAATGTGTTCCCTGGCTTGTTCGTAATCCATCTCCACATCCTGGTCTTGGGCGGCAGCGGCGTACCATTTTGCCAAGCAGTTACGGCAAAAATCGGCCAGGATCATCAAGTCAATGTTTTGCACCTCAGTATGCGCCTGCAAGTGATGGATTAAGCGCCTGAATGCAGCCGCTTCTAGCTGGGTTTTTGTGTTATCGTCCACGATCTACCTCCAAAATGAACCGCTATTTTAGCAGAATTTACAATCAAAACATGTACATTGAGCGGCATTGGCCTTACAATGGTACGCGTAGAAACGCTAAAGCCAGATGATTGACCCACGAGGCCATCAACAATTACCAAAAAACGCAAGCGACCAAAACGTAAGTGATAGTGAACTTTTGTGCTGTATGGAACTCCTATCGCGAAGCACAGAATGCCTTAGCCGGATTCGTTTTCACTAATCTGCTACAAAATTAAATACGCCACCCATCTTCATGAAACAGCTTTTTGAATTCTTCCCGATTCTTTTATTTTTTATTGCGTTCAAGCTGTATGACATTTACGTTGCGACTGCCGTCGTCATCGCAGCAACCATCTTACAAGTAGGCTATGCCTGGTTTCGATACCGTAAAGTGGAAGCCATGCAATGGATTACGCTGGGTTTGATCGTTGTAATGGGCGGTGCGACCATTGTGTTGCATGACGAACAATTTATAAAATGGAAGTTGTCCATCATCGAATGGTTATTCGGCCTTGCTTTTATTGGCAGCCAGTTTATCGGCAAAAAACCTTTTGTCGAGCGGATGATGTCCAAAAGCCTGACGCTTCCCGATTTTGTTTGGCGACGTTTAAACCTGATGTGGGGCTGTTTTTTCATCATCGTGGGGTTTATCAACGTGTATGTGATGTTCCATTACACGACCGACCAATGGGTTACTTTCAAGACCTTTGGCGTGCCTGGATTGATGGTTTTGTTCATTGTGTTACAGATGGTTTTTTTATATAAATACATGCCCGAAACAGAGGAATAATGCTTGTTGTACGCAATCATCAGTGAAGATGTCGCCAATAGCTTAGGATTACGAGCCGGGGCAAGACCTGCCCATATCAAAAGGCTGCAAGAACTTCAAGATGCTGGACGGCTGGTATTGGCAGGCCCGCATCCCGCAATAGATAGCGACAACCCCGGTGTAGCCGGTTTCACTGGCAGCTTGGTGGTCGCAGAATTTGAAAGCCTTGAAGACGCACAACACTGGGCTGATACAGACCCTTACATGAACGCTAAAGTCTATTCCAAAGTAACCGTTAAGCCATTTAAGAAGGTATTCCCACAATGACATCCGAAACCATTAAGCGCTTATTGAACGAAGCGTTTAGCCCGCAAGTATTAGAAATAATCGACCATAGCGCCGCCCATGCCGGTCATGCGGGAGCCAAAAGCGGCGGCGGCCATTACCACGTCAAAATCGTCGCCGACGCATTTGATGGAAAATCGCTCGTACAACGCCATCAGCTGATTTACAAAGCATTAGGCGACATGATGAAACAAGAAATTCATGCCTTAGGCATAAATGCCCTTTCACCCTCAGAAGAAACCAAAGGAATCCATTAATGAATAAAAAACTTATCCCAATACTTATTGCAAGCACCGCCATCCTTACCGCCTGCGATCCAAAAGGCATGACCGGCTCATCTGCGCCTTCCGTTAAAAAAGAAGATGCCATCGCCAGCGTAAACGGCCAATACATCAGCAAAAAAACGCTGGAAGACCTGGAAAAAGACCTTACCCAGCGCAGCCAAGGCCAAGCACCTGCTTTCCCTAAGGAAAAATTGGTTGATGAACTGGTCCAGCGCGAAATATTGGTGCAAGATGCCGTGCAAAAAAAGCTGGATCAAACGCCAGAAGTTGTTGCACAACTGGATGCCGCCAGAAAAGCTATTTTGACCCAAGCGAGCTTGCAAGCTTACTTGAAGACCAATCCCATCACCGATGCTGACATCAAAAAAGAATATGACAGCAAAGTGGGCGGTGCAAACGGCACCGAATACAAGGCTAGCCATATCTTGGTCAAAACCGAAGACGAAGCCAAAAAACTGATTGCCGAGCTAGATAAAGGCGGAAAATTTGCCAAGTTGGCAAATAAGCATTCATTGGACGCTAAAGAATCCCAAAATGGCGGTGATTTGGGCTGGTTTAGCCCTAGCCAAATGGTAGCGCCGTTCTCAGAAGCCGTCGCCAAGCTGGAAAAAGGCAAATACACCAAAACGCCAGTCAAAACCCAATTCGGCTGGCACATTATTTTGAGCGAAGATTCCAGAAAACAAGCTGCGCCGCCATTGGAAGCCGTCAAAGAACAACTGACACCCATGTTGCAACGCCAAAAAATCCAAAACATGGTCGAAGGCTTGCGGAAACAAGCCAAGGTAGAGATTTTAATACCGCTTAAGGATGAAGCGCCGAAAGCCGCCACACCAGCCCCAGCGGCATCTGCCCCAGCGACGGCAACACCCGCTGCCGCAGAACCCGCTAAAGATGCAGCGAAACCTGCCGAAGCAGAGAAAAAAGCAGAACCTGCTAAAAAGTAAGGTTTTGACAAACACAAAAAGGGCGGGAAACCGCCCTTTTTTGATTCCGCCGCCTAAAAAACCCCAATCCAAATAGCTTTAGTGCGGACAAACGGCCTTAACGTGCGGCGCGCCTTGTGTCTGATACCAATCCCAATAAATTGTTATTTGAACACCCTCATCCTAACCTTCTCCCCCTGGAGAAGGAACAATATGAGAACTTATTGGGATTGGTATGATACCTAAAAGCCATTCGACATCGAATCTCATATCGAGATTTAAAACATAACCGGATGGATCGACAATCATCTCATCGAAGCTCGAGTTATCTAGCTGCATTTTGCAACGCCAACCGGATAATATCTTCACAGCTTTTGCCTTCGATACCGATATTGTGCACCATTTTACTGGCATCCAAGGGCTTATAACCCAAAGAACACAATGCGCTGATGGCTTCCTGCTTGGGATTGCCATTCGTTATATGCATCACTGAACTGACGTGTTCCACATTAGCTATAAAAGAATCCCCCAAATCCGGCAGACGGTCGCGCATTTCGATCACCAACCGTTCGGCGGTTTTTTTTCCGACCCCCGGCAAGCGCACCAAGGCTTGGGTATCGTTGTTATGGATGCAGCGATGGAATTCTTCGGCAGTCTGGCCGGACAATATCGTCAACGCCAATTTTGGGCCAACACCATTAACCTTGATTAACGTCCTGAACATTGTCCGGTCGGCTTCGGTCGAAAAACCGAATAAAATGTGGGCATCTTCCCTTACCACTAAATGTGTATGCAAGAGGATTTCCGCGCCGATAGCGGGCAGGTTATAAAACGTGGTCATCGGCGCTTCCACCTCGTAACCCACGCCTTGCACATCCAGCAATAATAGCGGCGGCGCTTTATGAATCAGTTTACCACGCAAAAATCCGATCACAATCCTAAACCTTTTTGTAAGCGCAGCGCAGTTTGCTGATGATGGGCATGGCAGATACAAATGCCCAGCGCATCGCTGGCATCAATTTGCATTTCGCCTTGAATAGCTAACAGAATTTTAACCATGTGCTGTACTTGCGTCTTTGCCGCATTACCTTTCCCGACGACGGCTTGTTTGACTTGCTTGGCGGAATATTCAAACACCGGCAAACCCGCCGCTTGCACCGCGCAAATCGCCGCACCGCGTGCTTGTCCCAGTTTAAGGGCAGAGTCCGCATTAATATGCATAAACACCTGCTCAATCGCCATTTGCTCAGGCTGATAGCGTTCCACCACTTCCAATAAGCCTTTGAATATCTGCTTCAGCCGATCAGGAAAATACTCCGCCGTCACCCGAATGCTCCCGCTGGCGATGTATTGAAATCCACGCGGTGATTCTTCAATCACACCGTAACCTGTCAATCGTGAGCCGGGGTCTATGCCTAAAATTCTCATTAATTATTGTAGGTTGGGGTGACGACTGCATGGATGCAGGAGGTAGGGCAACGCATGGAGCAGTTGCCGAGGTACGAACCCCAATATTGGAGCTTATCAAAATCGTTGGGAATCACTTTGTTCACCCCAACCTACGTACTGTAAAGCAAGTCTTGACCGGTCCTGCTGTGCTTTGTGGCTTTAAAATGGTATATCATCATCGTAAACATCAGGTTCATTTTTTTGGTTTGCGGTTTTATAGCCATTTATTAATAATGCTTCCCGTTCATCTTCGTAATTATCAGGTTTACTTTTTAGTTCAAGCTTGTCTTCGTGATTTTGAAGCCATTTAATACCTGTTGGAAGAATTTGATAGAGTTTTGTTTCATGTGAATTTCCGTAACTATCAAAATCTTTTACTTGTATGTAACCTTTTTCCAAGAGGCTAGTAACTCCAAGTCCTATTGCGATATCTCTGAATCCTAGTGAAGTTAACTTCTGATCTAAATCCCAATTTGTTGCCCCACTATTCGGCGTAGTCCAAAGAGCTAGTAATGTGCTTAATACAGCAACTTCATGATCTTTGAGGTCTTCTAAGCTATGAGCTCCACCTTTCAATACAGGTGCTTTAAAAATTCGATTATCTTTTTCGAGTTCGTTTTTTACATTTACTACAATTTTTTCTTCCAATTCTTCAAAACCACTTTTTGAATCAGTACGGTAAAAAATAACTGGACGGTGTGAAATATCAAACGGTAGTTTTTGCCTGAGTGCCTTATCACATAAAATAACTGTAGGCCGATTAAGAGACAAGGCGTAGCCAAGTTCTAGCCATACATTTGGGTTATCAGTACTTACTTCTGCAACACAAATAGAAGCGTCTTCAATTGCTTGTTGAATTTTTTCGATGATTGGCTGTAAACCCAATATTTGATCAGATCTTTTTGGTGAAACACCAGCAGCAATTAGCGCTGGGTAAATGGTTTCTGTGTACCTTTTATCATAGGTGCCACCTTCATCAAATTGCTGAATTACAAAACAAGAAGGCTTAGATTTATCCATAACTTAGTTTATTCTCAATATAACTTTTTCAATATTAACCATTTAGTTAAGCCCTTCCCTAATATCCGCGTTGGAATACAGATTTTATCGTTCCCACGTTCTACGTGGGAATGCCGCAAGGGACGCTCTGCGTCCCGTACCGCAGGAGCGGTACAAGAAATGTTCCCACGCGGAGCATGGGAACGATGAGAAATTTAGTCCAAGGCAAAAACAATCCGTTAATGGTTCGACCATTTCATCGTTCCCACGCTCCAGCGTGGGAATGCAGCCCTGGACGCTCCAGCGTCGCGCCTCACCAAGCATCTATTTCTATCAACCTCGCCTGCCCGGAATAACTGCTCGCACTCGAATAGCGCCAATGTTCAGGCAGGTTTACATAGCCGCGTTTTACGGGATTGGCATGGATGTAATCCAATTTTTCGCGCATCATTGCCTCGCTAAATACCAGTTCGGCATGAACGCCCTCTTGCCAAAACTGATACTCCCGATCCTGCTTGTGCGCTAGTTTGGCAAAACGCAATCGTTTCAACAACATCTCTGCTTGCTGTATCTTAAGATAGTCGATAATCTTCCGGGCTGTAAACGATTTGAAGCTACTCACGCATTTGTTTAAGTTTTGCGCTTGGGCGATAAAGTGTAAATGGTTTTCTAAGACAACGTAACCATAAAGCCGTAAGCCTTCGTTTTCCCGTTGATAACGCCAACAATCCAGCAAGATTTCTACCGCGTCAGGGCGCGTAAAAACAGGCAACCACTCGACAACGGTACAGGTCATAAAGTGCGGTTTATCGGGTTCGGTTATGGTGTAACGGCTTCTTCCCATTTGTTGGCTGTCATTGACCTGGACGCTGGAGCGTCTAGGGCTGCATTCCCACGCTGGAGCGTGGGAACGATAAGCTTATGCTATCGATAAACTTATAGCATTAAGCGCCTAAGTTCTCCATAATCTCATCACTAATATCCGCATTGGAATAGACATTCTGCACATCGTCCAGGTCTTCCAGGCGGTCGATCAGGCGCAGCATTTTCTCGGCGGTTTCAGCATCCAGTTCGGCCTGGGTGGAGGCTTGCATGGTGACTTCGGCGTTATCTGGCTCTAATCCTGCGGCGACTAACCCTTCTTTGACAGCCAGATAGCTCTCTGGCGTGGTCATGACATCGACGGAACAGTCATCATAAGTGACCACATCTTCTGCGCCCGCTTCCAACGCGGCTTCCATCAGGGCATCTTCGTCCACGCCCGGCGCATAGCTGAGTATGCCTAACTTGTTGAATAGATAAGCCACAGAACCGTCCGTACCCAAGTTGCCGCCCGCTTTCGTAAAGGCGTGGCGGACTTCGCCGACGGTGCGGTTGCGGTTGTCGGTCAGACAATCGACGATGACCGCCGTGCCGCCAGGGCCGTAGCCTTCATAGCGGACGTTTTCGTAATTTGCGCCTTCCAACGCACCGGAGGCTTTTTTGATGGCAGTGTCGATGGTGTCGCGCTTCATGTTGTTGCCCAGCGCTTTATCAATCGCAGTGCGTAAGGCGGAATTGCTTGCCGCATCCGCCCCGCTGGTCTTTACGGCGACGGTGATTTCACGCAGCACTTTGGTGAAAATTTTGCCGCGCTTGGCATCTTGCCCGGCTTTTCTGTGTTTGATATTAGCCCATTTACTGTGTCCGGCCATTGCTGTTACTCTCTAAATTTTGAAATGTGTAAATGTTTGGTTAGAAGATCATTAATTTGGTACAAAAAGCTCAAGCTGCAAACCTTTGACCGCCACAAAATGTTTGCCGTTACTCGTACACAACAATTCCTTATGCGCCAAGGCGGTTGCTGCAATCAAGGCATCACCCATCTCCACGCTATGACTTAGGGCAAACTGGCGGACTAACTGCCGCGCTTGATAAGAAATGGCATCATCGATTTCATGAATGGTGAATTGCAAGACTTTGAGCATGTTCTCAAACACCGCCAGTTCGCGCTTGTTGCGGCAAAACGGCACGTATTCCATGTAAGTGACCGCCGAAATTGACCTCTGTTGCGTGTTCATTATCAACGCCTTGGCTGATGTCACTCCCCTATCGGCATAGATCAGGATGTTGGTGTCAAAGATCAACCAATGAACCCCTGCGTCCCTTACGGATGAGTCGTAATTCCTCTTCCACGGAATTTATGTCGTTTTCTTTGTGCATGCCGAAAAATTCCGCCATCGCGGATTCTTGCTCCTGGGTGTTGACAGCCTGAGCAGCAGGATGCACAACGCCTAACATTTGTCCGTGGTAGGTAATTTCCACCGATTCGCCGCGTTTCAGCGCGTCGATCAAGGCTTTATGTTTGGATTGGAGTTGAGAAGCAGTGAGTTGCATGGCTAAAAATATCTATTTTTCAATAGATATTATAGCAATATTTTTACTATTGTCGTTCACATTTTCGGGATAGTTGTTTTTTGCCAGGATGTTCCATCATACCGATTCACATCGCCGGAGCGTAGGAACGATAAAATTATGCGTTGCGACATTGTTAACTTGGAGTGCAAACCTAGGTTTGCGCGTCGGCACTCACTGTTTATAAGGAATCAAAAAACATGTTTTTTGACTCCGTATTACCCATTGTTCCCACGCTCCGGCGTGGGGACACAACTTATGACGCTCCAGCGTCCCGATTCACACCGCCGGAGCGATTATCGGATGCATTCCCACGCGAAGCGTGGGAATGATTTAATAAATTAAGGAGCTATCAGATCACGAAGATCGTTATTTTCTGTTAACATTTTTTTAAAAATATGGCTATGCTCTAAGTAGTTGTTAATTTCTTTTTTTGACAAACTTAATGATTCCCTAAGACAGTCGATAGATTTCTCTTTATTCCCTAATTCATGTTCTATTATTGCGTTATTAAATTCACAAACAGCTTTTTCATATTTATTTCTTGCTAAAAACTTTGCAGCTTCTATATACCTTTCTGCTTTTTCTAAATCACCTGTTAGTGCTAGGGCGGAAGCGTAATTAGCAAGAGAATATGCCCCATCTTTACCTTCATTTACAGATTTAGTTAGTATCGAAAGAGCGTCATCTATTGATTTCTTATGTAATAAAACAAAGCCAACATTATTTTTACAATTACCTAACGTATTTGAGGCACGCAGTAGTTTGCGTATTATAAAAAGAAGAGGGATTACAAATAAAATAAGTAAAGGAACTAAATTTCCAATAAAATCATTGAGCAGTGAATTTCTTGATTTATCAGTTTTTAGAAAAAACCCTGCTTTTCCAATTGATTTTTCACTTCGTAGTTGAAATTCAACTGGACTTTCTTTACTCAACAGATAAGTGACTGAAATTATTTCATCAGGTAGTAAGTGTTTAATTGATAATGATAATGACTTCTTATCCTTTGATAATTCTTTACTTATTTCTGCTTCACTTTCGCTAGTAACTTTGAATTCGAGAATACTGGAGTTTGAAATATGAAATATTGCCGATACATTTTTAGCTGGCTCCGCCCCGATATTAGCAAACTTTAAAGAACCAATTGAAACTTGCTTATCGCTTCCAACGAATGAGACTTGTTTGTCAATTTGATAAGAAAGTATTTCAGATTTTGGTTCGCTTTTGTAATATGTAAAATAGTAAACTAAAAGCCCACCTAATACGGTAACAATAAGGCTTATTGCGGCACCGATAAGTATTTCTTTCCAACTCATTAATTACCTCAGTTTCTCACTATTTCGTTGGGGTGTGCTTGTGAACCCCAACAATAGATTATTACTTTTACGTTGAGTTTGTTCCTCACACCAATCTGCCATCAATCAATGGCAATACCGCCATTAAATCAACATCATCAACAAACTCATCCGCCATCTCCCTAACCACCGCCCGATCACAAACCCCACCAAACCCAATTACCGTCACCCCAGGCTGTTTGGCTTCCATGTCGGTTTTACCGTCGCCAATTAATACCAACGATTGCTTGCCATTCAACAATTGCTTACAAATTTCAGCTTTGCCACCTGAACGCGCTAACGGCGAAGTTACATCGTAGGATTGATAACTTCCGTCAGCATTGAAAACAATATCAACCGCATGGACTTGGGTTTCCGGCAAACCTAAAACCCCTGCCAACGGCAAGATCGCTTGGCGCAAGCCGCCGCTGATAATATGGACATCCTTACCTTGCCCCAATAAGGTAGCGAAGACTTCCTTAACGCCCTCGACCATTTCTTGGATGTAAAGATCAGCCAGTTTTGCTATGCTTGCCCGGTCTGGACGTATGGTTTCCAAGCGTTTGCCGTACACGGCTTCCAGTGGCAATTCACCGTTCATGGCGGCATTGGTCAGCTTTGCCATTTCTTCGCCTACGCCTACCCACCGTGCCAGTTCGTCGATGCCTTCTATCTTGCTTAACGTGCTGTCGCAATCAAAGCAGATGACCTCAAAACTCATAGGCTGATTTGCTTGGCGTTGCACACTGGGGTAAGGTTGCAGATTTGCTGCATGATGGCATCCGGCACGGGTTCTGACACGCTGATGACCGCCATGGCCTGGTCTTTGACATCTACCATGCTCACTTGCATACGGGTAATGTTGATATTGGCATTGCCCAAGACCGAACTGATTGCGGAGATAACCCCTGGCCTGTCGTCGTGACGGGTCACGATCAATGTACCTTCGGGTACGACTTCGATGTCGAAATGGTTGATGCATACCAGACGCGGTTGGCGACCGCCAAGCAATGCGCCAGATAAGGCGATAGTTTGGTCGGCGCAATGCCCTGTCACCTTGATAAGCGACACGTAATCCGGCGAGTCTTTGGAGACCGATTCCACCAGCGCAATACCTTGGCGTTTGGCGATATTTTCTGCATTGACGCGATTGACGGGCGTGGAAACCTGTCCGGCTAAGATACCGATCAACGCAGCCACCGACACCGGACGCACCGCCGCCTCTGCCGCCCTGCCATATAGCGCGACTTCAACCTTGGTGATGGGTTGGTTGGCCAATCCGGCCAGAATCTTGCCTAGCGCCGTCGCCAAGTTCATGAAATCATGTGATTTATTCAGTTCTTCCGCCGATACCCTGGGCAAGTTCAAGGCGTTGACGGCTTCACCCGTCTTTAAAAACAACACGGCTTGACGGGCGATTTCCACGCTCACGGCAACCTGGGCTTCTGTGGTGGATGCACCCAAATGCGGGGTAAATACGATGTTATCCAGTTCCAGTAACGGCGATCCGGCGGGCGGTTCGTTTTCGTAAACGTCCAGCGCCGCACCCGCGCATTGGCCGTTCTTTAGCGCGTCATATAGGGCTTTTTCATCAATCAGGCCGCCACGGGCGCAGTTGATAAGCATCGCGCCTTTTTTCATCTTGGCAAATTGCGGCGCACCAATCAGGTTACGGGTTTTTTCGATCAACGGGCAATGTAAGGTAATGTAGTCGGAGCGCGTAACCAAATCGTCAAGGCTAACGGATTCGACCCCGTATTCTTCGTAGATTTCTGGGGCCACAAACGGGTCATAAGCAATCACGTCCATCCTTAACCCTAAAGCCCGTTGTGAGACAATCCGGCCTATCGTGCCAAAGCCGGCGATACCCAAAGTTTTGTGCGCAATTTCCGCACCCACCAACTTGGAACGCTCCCACTTGCCTGCACGTACGGAACGGTCCGCCGTCGGTAATTGGCGGCTCAATGACATCATGTGGGCAATCGCCAGCTCCGCCGTGGTGGTGGCGTTGGCATCGGGGGTGTTCATCACGATCACGCCCATTTCCGTCGCCATCGGAATATCCACGTTATCCACGCCAATCCCAGCACGTCCGATAAGCTTGAGGTTTTTGGCGGCTTCCAACACTTTTTTGGTGACTTTGGTGTCGCTGCGGATCAACAAGGCATCGTATTCCCCGATGATGTTGCACAGGCCCTCTTCGTTAAGGCCGGTTTCGATATGGATTTGGATGCCAGAATCCGCTTGCTGGTTAAGGTAATTGATGCCAGCTTCGGATAATTTGTCGGAAATCAGGATTTTTTTCATGTATGTTAAAACCAAAGGAAAAAGCGCTAAAAATCCTTTAGTTTACCAGCTTTGGTATAATCGGGATATGCTAGATGTAAACTTACGACGTGTTAAAACCAATCCTTGGCTAAGAGGGTTCTTGTTAATAGGGTTGATTGCGCTTGCCTTATGGATGGCAAGAAGCGAGAAGTATACCTTTACGCCTGATACGACTTTTACCACCATCACAGGCGAACGCATGTCAATGAAAGACTTGCATGGGAAGCCCGTACTCATTACTTTTTGGGCGACCAGTTGCGGAAGCTGCGTGAAAGAAATCCCACATCTTGTTACGCTGTATGAGAAGTTTCATCGGCAAGGGCTGGAAATTATAGCTATCGCAATGGCTTATGACCCGCCGAACCGTGTTGTGGCGATGACGAACGAAAGTAACTTGCCTTATAAAGTCGTACTGGATGTCACCTCGGAACATGCCAGGGCTTTTGGCCGCGTTTGGGCTACGCCGACTAGCCTCTTGATTGGCACTGACGGGACGGTTACAAAACGATTCATCGGCGCATTTGACGTAACAGATATGCAAAACCGCATTCAACATTTACTAAAAGGATAAGCGATGCTCTGGTTAAAAGCCTTACATTTGATATTTATGGTGACCTGGTTTGCTGGGTTGTTTTACCTGCCACGCTTATTTGTGTATCACGCCATGAGCGACGATGCTATCAGCATAGAACGCTTCAAGATCATGGAGCGCAAGCTGTATTACGGCATTATGACACCGGGCATGATCTTGACCTTCATCTTCGGCATCTGGATGCTTACCAGTTATGCCTGGGATGTTTACCACACGAGTGGCTGGCTGCATGCCAAATTGGGCTTGTTGGCTATCCTGTTCATTTACCATGTCATCTGTGGCAAGTGGTTGTTGGATTTCAAATACGACCGCAACCAGCACGGCCATGTCTATTACCGCTGGATGAATGAAGTGCCGGTGTTGTTTTTGATTGCGATTGTGATTTTGGCGGTTTTGAAGCCGTTTTAGGGAACATTCGCCAAAGATTTTCTAACTAGGGGGCGTTCTCATTTAAGCCAAATCAAAATGCTGGCTAGGCTGAGCAGGGTCATATAATTAACCGCCAACCGCTCGTAGCGAGTGGCGACGC
>JAYVGW010000190.1:0-27544 GCA_043771735.1 Methyloglobulus sp. | reverse complement strand
TCAAACTCAAAAGGTTGGCCTTCTTTATCCAAAGCCTTGACCTTAATACGTTCGGCGCGTTTGACCGTTTCAAAAAAACCGGGCACCGACAAACAGCCTTCTTCGGACTCTTCCACGCCATCTTTCGCAATAATTTCTGGATTAATCAAACACAAAGGGTTATCTTTCTCTTCGCTAACATCAATGACGACAATACGCTGATGGACATTGACCTGAGTTGCAGCCAAACCGACACCTTTAGCCTGATACATGGTTTCCAGCATGTCATCGACCAGTTGTTTGATTTTGCCATCGACCACCTGAACGGGAGCCGCTTTTTTACGCAAACGGTCGTCAGGAAATTCGAGAATAGTTAAAACGCTCAACAAACTCTCCGCTATAATTGGTTAATACTGGAATTCTATATGAATTCATCTAAACTTTGAATTCATAATGATTAAAAAGACACCACGGGAATACACTATGGTTTTTAGAGCACTTTTAGGATTAGTAGTTTCTTTTTTCGTAAGCGCATCATTGTGGGCTAACGAAACAGGTGAAATATCGATCAATCCATCCCATCCCAACCAATATACCGTTGTCGAAGGCGACACCTTGTGGGACATTTCAGGAAAGTTTCTAAATCATCCTACGCAGTGGCCACAATTGTGGAGCTACAACTCCCAGATTAAAAATCCGCACCTTATTTATCCTGGGCAAACCGTTTACTTTTCTGTCGTTGATGGCCAGCCCAGGTTGAGTTTTTCTAAGGGCAACGAGCCTTATCAAGATTCTGGTGTCATGCCGTCCAGCGACACTTGTGTAGTTAGCGAAGAGGACATCCACAATGGCCGTACCAGCTTTGCGATGGCACAAGGCGGCAAATTGTCGCCCTGTATCCGCGAAACCAGCCAGAAAGCGGCCATCCAGTTAATCCCTACGGAAACCATCGCCAAATACCTGACTTCACCCAGAGTGGTTAGCGTCAATGAACTCAATGCCGCGCCTTATGTGGTCGATTTTGCTGGCGAACACCTGATTGCGGCAACCGGTGACAAGCTTTATGTGCGTTCCATTATCGAACCGAAAACCACAAACTATACCCTCTATCGGGCTGGAACCACGTTTAAAAGACCTGAAACTGGCGAGGTATTGGGTTATGAGGCCAAATACATCGCCGACACATCGTTGTTGCAAGAAGGCGATCCGGCGACCGTTGTTATCGACAAATCGGTCAATGAAATCATGCTGGGCGACCGGCTGATGCCGAAACCTGAGGAACAGTTCACTTTAAATTATTTCCCCAGGCCACCCGAAGAAAGCATTAAAGGCAGCATTATTTATGTGCTTGATGGCGTAAACCAAATTGGTAAATATAATGTGGTGGTGATTGATAAAGGCAGCAATGACGGCCTGCTGCCCGGCCATGAACTCGAAATTTTCAGGCGCGGCAGGATTGCCAGGGATTCCTACAGCGTGGTCAGAAACGACCAGGTGAAGCTTCCCGATGAAATAGCCGGTTCCTTGATGGTTTTCCGGCCTTTTGAACGCGTGAGTTACGCGTTGGTCATGAAATCCTCGCAAGCAATCCATGTCTTCGATAAAGTCCAAACTCCCTGAATATATTTCCTCCCAAGCACAAAACAGCGGCATTAAGTACTGGCTTGCGCTATTGCGTACGCCAGGTGTCGGCGGCAGGACTTTCCTAAAGCTGCTAGAAACCCACACCCCGCCCCAGTTATTTGCAGAATCCAATGCGGCACTTTCCGCTTTAGGCCTGAAAAACGACATCGTCCAGGCGATTAAAAATCCGGACTGGTCGCTTGTTGACACTGACCTGGCTTGGCTGGAACAAAACAACAATGCTGTCATCACGCTAGCTGACAGCAATTACCCGCCGCAACTTAAGGAAATCCACGACCCGCCGCCGCTCCTGTTTGTGCGGGGAAACCCTGAATTGCTAGGATACCCGCAGATTGCCATCGTCGGCAGCCGTAATCCATCGACATTGGGCATGGAGACCGCCGCCGCCTTTGCCAAAACCCTAAGCCAATCTGGTTTTGTGATTACCAGCGGCTTGGCATTAGGCATTGATGCTGCTAGTCACCAAGGTGCGCTTAATGCCAAAGGCTACACCATTGCGGTCGCAGGCACTGGGCTGGACCGCGTTTATCCGGCGCGGCATATTGACTTGGCGACCGAAATCGTCAATACCGGTGCGATGGTGTCAGAATTTCCGCCCGGCACCCTGGCAAAAGCCAACCACTTCCCCAGGCGTAACCGTATCATCAGTGGGTTGTGCCAAGGCTTGCTGGTGGTTGAAGCTGCCAAGCAAAGCGGCTCCCTAATCACCGCACGGATGGCGTTGGAACAAAACCGCGAAGTGTTTGCCATTCCAGGCTCTATCCATAACCCACTGGCACGAGGCTGCAATGCGCTGATCCGCGAGGGTGCAAAACTGGTCGAAACCACCCAGGATATACTTGAAGAATTTAATCAATATATTCAACAAGATGAACATGCCCCCACTTTAATATTGCAATCAACGCTTGACCTGGAGCAACAAACACTATTGAATCGCGTCATGTTCAGCCCAACATTCATCGACACACTGGTTGAAGAATCCAGGTTGTCGGTTGAGGTTATCTCGTCCATGCTATTGATCTTGGAGCTATCTGGGTACGTAGAGGCGAACGCTGGCGGTAGTTATACCCGTTTGAAATAAACCGAAAAAACTATGAAAGAAACTATTTTTGATGTCCTGATGTACCTATTTGAACACTATATGGAAGATGAACTCGAAATTCTTCCAGACAGTGACAGCGTCAGGACAGAATTATTGGCGGCGGGCTTTGAACAGCTCGAGGTCAATAAAGCCTTTGTTTGGCTGGAGTCGCTCAGCCTACAACGTGGCATAAGACCCACCATAGCCACTTCTTTCCGTATTTTCAGCAACGAAGAAAAAGCCAAGCTAGACCTTGAGTGCCGCGACCTGCTTATGTTCCTTGAACGTAGCGGCATATTGAATTCAGCCAATCGGGAAGTGGTCATCGACCGTGCGCTGGCGTTGGAAGGTGAAGAGCTGTCCATCGAAAAGCTCAAGTGGATAGTTATGCTGGTGTTACTTAGCCAACCGGACGAAGAAATTGCCTTTTCCAGAATGGAAGATATCGTTTACGACCTCGTACCCACTTATTTGAACTGAACATTCCCCGCTTGCATTTGATCGAATGAGCAAGAACCTCGTTATTGTAGAATCCCCGGCCAAAGCCAAAACCATTGAGAAGTATCTGGGCAAAGACTTCCATGTGCTGGCTTCGTACGGCCATGTCCGCGACCTTATCCCCAAAGAGGGCGCGGTCGATCCCGATAACAGCTTTGCCATGAAGTACGAGGTTATTGAACGTAACCAAAAACACGTACAAACGATCAGTAAGGCACTCAAAGCCGCTGATGTCCTTTACCTTGCTACCGACCCTGACCGCGAAGGGGAGGCAATTTCCTGGCACTTATACGAATTGCTCAAGGAAAAAAATCTCCTCAAAAACAAACCGGTGCATCGGGTCGTGTTCCATGAAATCACCAAAAAAGCCGTTACCGAAGCCATTGCTAACCCGTCAGAACTTGCCATCAACCTAATCAATGCCCAGCAGGCGCGACGGGCGTTGGATTATCTGGTTGGCTTTAAACTATCGCCGCTATTGTGGAAAAAAATCCGCCGTGGCTTGTCCGCAGGCCGTGTGCAAAGTCCCGCTTTGCGTATGATTGTCGAGCGCGAACTGGAAATAGAAGCCTTTAAAACCCGCGAATATTGGACGATAGATGCCGCATTAACTGCCCAAGAACAGGCGTTTAAAGCAAAGCTGACGCATTTCAATGGCGAAAAACTTAACCAATTCAGCATCACCGCTGCCGAGTTAGCGGAACAAACCAAGCAGACTTTGCTGGATGCCGCCGACGGCCAGTTAGTCGTCAGCAAGCTGGAAAAAAAGCAGCAAAACCGCAATCCTGCGCCGCCTTTTATTACCTCAACCTTGCAACAGGAAGCCTCGCGCAAGCTTGGTTTCACCACCAAGCGTACCATGATGGTCGCCCAGCAGTTGTACGAAGGCATCGACATAGGCGGAGAAACGGCTGGTTTGATTACTTATATGCGTACCGACTCCGTGAACCTGTCTGTGGATGCGGTGCAGGAAATTCGCGCTTTAATTACCGAAACTTATGGTGCGGATAACGTCCCCAAAGAACCTCGGTTGTTCAAAACCAAATCAAAAAACGCCCAGGAAGCACACGAAGCGATACGCCCGACTTACCCGCGCCATCTGCCCAATCAGCTTAAGGACCACCTTAGCGCGGAGCAATTTAAGCTTTACGATTTAATCTGGAAGCGTTCCATCGCTTGTCAGATGATACATGCCACGCTTAACCTAGTTGCCGTTGATTTGACTTGTGGTGAAGACGGCAAACACGTGTTCAGGGCGACCGGCTCCAGCATTGCCAACCCAGGATTCATGGCGGTGTACTTGGAAGGGAAAGATGACACTAAGGAAAGTGACGATAAGGAAAACTTTTTGCCCTCTATGGAAGAAGGTCGTCCAATCAAACTTAATGACATCGTCGCTGGACAACATTTTACCGAACCGCCGCCACGATACGGCGAAGCCAGCTTGGTCAAATCGCTGGAAGAACACGGCATAGGCCGTCCGTCCACCTATGCGTCCATCATATCGACCTTACAAAACCGCGAATACGTTACCCTGGAAAGCAAACGCTTCTACCCGACCGATGTCGGCAGGATCGTCAATAAATTCCTGACCGAACATTTCACCAAATACGTGGATTACGACTTTACCGCCAATCTGGAAGATGAATTGGACGCGGTATCACGCGGCGAGCAGGAATGGATTCCACTCATGACCAAGTTCTGGAAGCCGTTCAGCAACTTGATCATAGAAAAAGAAGAGCAAGTCCAGCGCAAAGATGTCACCCAAGAGGCCATTGACGAAAAATGTCCGCTCTGTAGCAGCCCCTTATCCATCCGCTTGGGACGGAATGGGCGCTTTATCGGCTGCACCAACTACCCAGAATGCTCCTATACCCGTAACTTAAACGACGATGCCAGTGCCAGCACTGCGCCAGAAACCGTCGAAGGTCGCGTTTGCCCGACCTGTGAATCGCCTTTGGTATTTAAAGTCGGTAAATATGGCAAATTTATCGGCTGTAGCGCTTATCCCAAGTGCAAACACATCGAGCCGCTAGAAAAGCCCCAAGATACGCATGTCGAATGTCCACAATGTAAAAAAGGTACTATCCTCAAGCGCAAATCGCGTAACAGCAAAGTATTTTATTCCTGTTCCGAATATCCTAAGTGCAGCTACGCACTTTGGAACGCACCGATAAATGACAGCTGCCCTGAATGCAACTGGCCCGTCCTGGTCGTCAAGGAAACCAAAACCCGCGGCGTGGAAAAAACCTGCCCCCAAAAAGACTGTAAATACGCCACGCCTTACGAAGGCGATCCTGCCGACGTGCAAGGGCCTAAGGAAACGGCAGCTTGATCATACAGCCTTGTTTTTTGCAACCACTGCCCCACAGACAGGCTCGCCCAAATCAATAGCCTGAACAAGCCATTCACTGGCTAGGCCATAATTTTCAGGAATCCTTAATAGTTCGTTTTGACTTTCCGGATTAACGACGCAATTATTCAACCCTAGCGCAATGCCCCTGCCCGTTGCCTTTACAAACGCTTCTTTACGCACCCATAATTGATAGAAAGCTCGAATTTGTTGGGCTTCGAGCAATTTCTGCCAGTAATTTTTTTCTTCTTCAGCAAAACATTTATCCACCAGCGCAGTTAAGTTTTTCCTTGGCTTACACTGTTCAATATCAACGCCTAGATAGCAGTTGTTCGCCATTGCCAGCACCATTTGATTGCCCGTATGCGATAAATTGAAAGCCAGTTCAGGGTAATCCGCGAGATAAGGTTTGCCGTACTCGGCCTTATGGATAAGTAGCTGCTCTGGTGCTGCTTTGACTGCATCTCCAAGCAAAATCCTAAGCCGGGCATGGATTTCGACATAGCGCCTGTGTCGTTGCACATTGTTTATGGTGTTGGCGTATTGTTGTTCTATTGAGTCGAGGATGCGCCAGTACTGCGGATAATCAGTTTCCCTTGCGGCAATTTCACCCTGCCAAAGCTTGATTTCAGGTTGATCCACTTACGGGTTTACCCAGGCTTTGCCTTCTCCGCGCGGGTCGCTGGCGGCAGTCAGCTTACGTGTTCCTTTGTGCAACTGCACGGCTTGCATATCGCCGTAATGTCGCTTGGTCTCTTTTAGGTGATGGCCGATAGCCGAGAGCTTGGAAATTTCATCTGAAGCCAATGCGCCTTGCTCATACTCGATAACATCGGGTATAAATTGATGGTGAAAACGCGGGATGCTTACCCAGGAATCAGGGTTGTTGCCTTTGGCAAAATCCAAAATGCCAAGTAAAACCATCGAGATAATGCGGCTTCCGCCTGGCGTACCTAAAACACCAATGCGGTCAGGCGTTTCCAGAAAAGTCGGTGTCATACTGGACAACATCCGCTTACCCGGCGCAATTGAATTAGCTACACCCCCCACCAGCCCATAACCATTCATGTTACCTGGAAGGCTGACAAAATCATCCATCTCGTTATTAAGCAACACCCCCGTGCCTTCGGGTGCAAACCCAGCGCCAAAGGCCGCGTTAATGCTTAAGGTTGCGGCAACGCGATTGCCGTCTCCGTCGATGATCGAGAAATGCGTGGTTTGAGTGCCTTGATTTTGGTCTGACAGGTCGCCCGATAAAAAATCACTGGGCAAAGCTTTATCGGGTCTAATAGAGCTACGCAATCCGGCGGCATAATCTAAGCTGAGTAGGCGCTGGATCGGCATGTCGATAAAATCGCCATCACCAAGATACAAGGCGCGGTCATGGTAAGCACGGCGCATGGCTTCTGTTATCAGGTGCTTGCGGGTTGTTTCGTCTGTTTTTTGCAAATCGAATCCTGACAGGATATTCAAGGCTTCTACTAAGACAATGCCACCCGACGATGACGGCGGCGCACTCGTGATGGTTATACCTTGGTAGCTGCCTTTTACGGGTTTGCGCTCAACGACTTGGTAAGCATCAAGGTCTTCTTGGCTCCAGATTCCACCTGCTTTGCGGGTTCCCTCCACTAATTTATCCGCGACCTCACCACTGTAAAAGCCGTCCCTGCCGGATTTGGCGAGCCGTTTAATGGTATTCGCCAAGTCAGGTTGCTTGAGAATGGCAAAGGGTTTGGGTACTGCTCCGTTCACTAAAAAAATATCGGCTGTATTATTATTTTTTTTGAGGGCATCAACACGAAATGTAAGCATTTTCCTGTGCCGTTCAGTAATGGCAAAGCCATTTTTGGCATAGTGAATCGCTGGCGCTAAACTTTCCGCGAGTGACAAGCGGCCATATTTCTCAGACAAATGCACCAATCCGGCTGGCAAACCTGGGATTGCAGCGGCCAAAGCCCCATCCAGCGATAATTTCGGTATCACTTTACCGGTTTTGTCCAGGAACATATTTTTATGCGCCGCTAGTGGCGCTTTTTCACGGCCATCAATCATGACTTCCATGTGGTCTTTTGCTCGGTGCAATAACCAGTAACCGCCACCACCCAGACCTGAACCCGCAGGTTCGACCACCGCCAACGCCGCGCTCACCGCAACCGCCGCATCAAACACATTGCCGCCTTTGGCGATAATTTCAAACCCTGCATCAGTCGCTAAAGGATGGGCGGATGCTATCGCAACCTTAGGGCTACCTGCATAAACCTGTACCGTCCAAAGTAAGGCGAATAGGCTGATGAATACTATAAATCTTTTTAGTTTAGTCATCACGAATTTATCGAACGGTTAAACAAAGTAGAGATCGTGTACGTTATTAAAAATGCAATCCAATAATAGAGAATCCGTAATTTTTAATGGCCTAATTTATCTTGTGGTTTTTTATCCTTAGCACTTTTAACGGTAGGTGCTATCTCAACTGTTTTGCTCGCTTTTGAATCAGTCGCCAGTGTGTTGTCTTCCAATTGCAAATCAAACGCACCCATCAAATCACCCGCATTAGCACGCACCCCCGGCAACGGCTCCAAACCAAATCGCCGTGTAATAAATTTGATAATCGAAGTGGTGTCGTAGGATGTGTGGTCAACATAATGCCTTTTGGCAAATGGCGAGATGATGATGGCGGGTATGCGTGTGCCTGGCCCCCAGCGGTCGCCCTTGGGTGGGGCGACGTGGTCCCAAAAACCGCCATTTTCGTCGTAAGTGATAATGACAACGGTTTTTTTCCACACTGGGCTTTTTTTGATCTTGTTCAAAATCTCGTCCAGGTGTTGATCGCCGGAAAGCACATCGGTGTAACCAGGATGCTCGTTAAGCTGCCCTGTAGGTTTATAAAACGCGACTTGCGGCAACGTACCTTTATCTATCGCCAGTAGAAAATCGTCACCATCCTGTAAATGTTGATCCCGATCTGGCGTTCCAGGCGCAAAACGGGCGTAATAATTGAATGGCTGATGGTGCGGTTGGAAGTTGATCGTTCCTGGCTTATCTGAATAAATCACGCTGCGTTTAACCTCGGGCGCTTGTCCACCATCAGCCAAGGCTTGTTTCCACGCACCTGCGTACCAAACCCATGAGACATTTTTAGCCGACAAGGTATCACCAATTGTTTTTGTGGTTTGGGGCGGCAGGGGCTGCTTGTCTGGATCGGCAAAGCGAGGGTCGCCGCCTTTTGGAGGTGCAATTTTTGAGGGTTGATAAGGCGGCTGCTTAGGTGCAACCACGTAACCATCTGACGTAAATGGCAATCCACCGCCTTCAAACTTGGGCGCACCATACATGGCCGAGGGGGGCGAATCAGGCTTGCGCTTAAGTAAGCCGTGTTCATCCAGGGGTACGCGCTCTTCTTCGGGTGCTTCTGGAACCCGCGGGGTACAGGCACAGACCAGCCATTGATGGTTCAAGAAAGAACCGCCAAATGCGCCCATGAAAAAGTTATCGGCAAGTACGTAATCCTGCGCCCATTGCCATAGCGGCAATTTTGAGCCATCGTAATAACCCATGACCAGTCCACCGGCATCGGAAATGGCTGCGAATTTGTTATTTTTACCGCCGTTGATTTGCTCAATATTCTGGTAGTACATGTGGACGAGGTCCCGCGTCCTGGCGGACAAAGGCAGGCTCATGGACGGGCGGTCAATCTGGAATGGTTTATTGGGCAGATGTTCAAAAAGCGGTGGCTTATCTATCTCGCTTGCCCAGATGGGCGGCAACTCCTTGAACGGCTTACCATCGTGGTCAATCTGGGTATATTGTTCCTTTGTTGCCTGCTTGATACCATTAGCACCAGGAAACAAGCCGTAGAGATTATCAAAACTGCGGTTTTCGGCATAGATAACGACAATATGTTCGATGTCGTTTACGGTGGGTTTTGCCGCTGGATGAGGTTTCGCCGCATAACTGGCGGAACTGCAACAGCTAAGTAGCAAAATAATCCCCGCACAAAGCGAATGAACAAGGTCAATTGGTTTTGCCGGATTAAGGTTATTTATTTTAGTAAAATGATTGGGCGTGTTGATCATACTATCTATGTCTTTGCTTTCCGAAGGTGCGGACTATGTTCTTCACCATCAATGGTAACACATTAACATCCGAGAAATTATCAGGTATGCCCGTAAAAATGATATGTTTATACTGGCTTTTTAAGCAATCGGAAGACAAGCATGAGGTGTTGTTGGTGCCGTTATTGGTTGTGCTGAAAACCATTTGGGTTTTGCAGTCCATTTACGACATAGCAAGATGAAGGGATTGTCTCGGCGATTAACCAGCCTTTGCTTATTGGCAACCTATAAAAATTTAAAAAACTCCTTCTCCCTTTGGGATGCCTACCTGGATGTAGGTAGTAGGTGGAAAAATGCTCCTGCGTTTGCTGCATTCAGTACGTCCTGTACTTCAGCAGTTACCGAGAAGGTTGGGATGAGGGATTTAAAATCAAGTAGTTATTCCCCTAACCCCAGCCCTCTCCCAGAAGGAGAGGGCATTATTAGAGGTTCCCTTATGCCTGTGTTGAAGTTTGAAGGGCAATCGGCGCTCCAGGTTTTTATTGACTCGGCACACGATGTAAAACTGGGTCTTGACGATCTATTGATTGGACATTCTGCGGAGGCTTCCAATTGCCAACGGGTTTTCACTTTTGATAAAAAAGCGGCCGCATTCAAGTATTTTCCGTTGTTGGAGTAAGGCTAATATTTTTACCGAAAGAGCCCACTTCAAAGAGGGTGTTGAGCGTGATCGAGTTTGTCCCCGGCACTAAAGTTCTGCGGATGTTGTTACTCTGAAATACTTAGAAACCCTGCGAACAGGACAACATGTCCCGCCAGCGGATAGATTAGTCCGGCTTGCCTGTAACGGCTATTAACAATAAAATGGCCTACAAAAGCAGCTCCAGTTGAAATACAGAACTCAGATTTTGTCGACAATAACGTAAGCTTAATCCATGTGATAGGCTAAGTGGTCGCCTTCGTCTTATACTGATTTGAACCGATAATGTTTGAGATCGTTTGGGCTGAATTTGCCGAAGCCTACTGCCCTTTCCACCGGTAAGTTTCCCAAGGTGAGGTAATGTGGGCATTAAATCGTCACTTAACTTACTGGGCAACGCACAAATAAACGTGGGGTTTTCCCCAAAATAAATGACTATGGATATTTTTACTATGACTTTCTTGCGCCTACTGAATCAGTATCTGGCTGCTACTTTAATAGGTTTATGCACATTGCCGATATATGCCGCCGAACCCGCCCAGGCATTAGGTAGTGTTAAAACGACGGCTGAAAAGGAATCACCAGCCAAAAATTCCGAAACTAGCATGCTGGATCAATTCCGTGCCGCCACACGTCAGGCTGATGTGTTGAAAATCTACTATCAGCACATAAAAGATCAGATCAAATCACAATCCGAAGAGAAGCTTTCGCTGGAAAAACAACTTAAAGATATTGAAGTTACTCAGCAAGAAGTGTTGCCACTGATTTTGAGGATGTTAGCCAGCCTGGATAAGTTTGTGCAAATGGACTTACGTTAAGGCAAGATAGTGCAAAAAATATCACGCTTATTTGAAGCGCTTACCGGCGAAATACATCATCGCCCTATCGTTGGGTTATTGGCTATTTTGGTGCTGTTGTTGCACCTATGGGGGGTTGTTTTGTTATTACAGCCGACCGAAAACGAGAATGTGACGGAGCCGCTAAAAGTTATGGAAGTGTCGTTGCTTTCTGAGTCTAGCCCAAAAGCTGAAGCTGCACCACCTGCGCCGCCCAAAAAAATTCCCCCGAAAAAGAAGGCCGTCAAGCCGCCCGTCAAGAAGAAAGAGCCAGTTATCCATAAACAGGGCGAGATACCAAAACAGCTGCCGATAACCGATGAACAAAAATCGACACAACCATCGCCTTCGGAATCCGTTCAGAAGCCGGAAACGCCAGCATCACTGTCCCAATCGGCTGCTGTTAACAAGCCTGTTGCAAAACCTGGCAATGGCGAGGCTAAATCCAAAGGGGTTAATTCAGGTATTGTTGAATTGGGCTGTCCTAAGCCTAAGTATCCAATGCGCGCCATGAGCCGACATATTGAAGGTTGGGTTAAAATTGAGGTGATCGTTAGCGCAACGGGAACAGTGACAAGTGCGAATGTTATTGGCGAACAACCTCCCGGTATTTTTGATGAGGCAGCATTGGATGCCACCAAGAAATGTAAATTCAAACCAAAGATAGTCAATGGCATAGCAGTTACGCAAAGAGGATCAAAAGTGTCTAGGTTTAAGATAGCCAACTAATGGCAGTTTAAGAGTCTTGAATCAATACAGGCCGTTACTGCCGCAACCGGACTGTAATTATTATTTTGAACAACCAAAAAAGGAAATCTTAATGTTTCATCATATTTCACCCACCGTTATTATTGACGGAACCTTATACGCTTTGCTGGTTTTTTCGGTAGTGACCTGGACACTTATTCTTTTTAAATCTTGGCAGTTCTCAAGGAACAGCTATTGCAACCGGATTTTTGAAGGCGCGTTTTGGGAAACCGAGTCGCTGGCTGAAGCAGAAGCTATGCCCAAAAATAAATTTCGAGGGCCATTGGCACGAATTACCAAGCAAGGTTTGGCGTGGCTGGCGGAAAGTCGGCAAACCGCAGTCAAGAGCCTCAAGTTTCTAGGTACGCCAAGTGATTTACTGGAGCACGCCTTGTCGGTGCAATTGCAGAAAGAACTGCACTTGATGGAAAGCGGCCTGACGATACTCGCCAGTATCGGCAGCACTGCGCCATTTGTCGGATTATTCGGGACGGTTCTGGGCATCATGCACGCCATGCACGAAATCACTGCAAGCGGCTCGACGAGCTTAGATGTGGTTGCAGGGCCCATTGGTGATGCCCTTGTTGCCACCGCCATCGGCATCGCGGTTGCCGTGCCAGCGGTGTTGGCATATAACTTTTTCTTGCGCCGTGTAAAATTGCACCGTGCCGGACTGGAAAATTTCGTGGTCAGTTTTATGCACGTTGCCTTAAGTGCGGACACTCAAGGCACGAAGGAGTAAACATGGCTTTTAAACCACAATCCGAAAACGATAGCGCAATGAGCGAGATTAACGTCACCCCGCTTGTTGATGTCATGCTGGTGCTTGTGATTATTTTATTAGTCACCGCCCCGTTACTCACTCAGTCTGTTCATGTAAAGTTACCGAAAACGGCAGAAACAACTGCTAACATTGAAGATCAGCCATTACAGCTTGCCATCGACGCGCAAGGCCTTATAACGCTCAACAAACAAGCTATCGAAAATCTGCCTGCACTGGAAACATTCTTGAAGAATGAGCTTGTGAAAAACAAGGAAGTTGCAGTGCATTTATACGCCGACCAAGCTGTGGTTTACAAAAAAATTGCCGAAGTTATGGCTACTGTGCAACATGCAGGGATCGCTAAAATAGCATTCGTAACAGTAGAAGAGTAGTGTATCCTAGTGTCACCTATTTTAGGGTTTAAAACTTGGTACTTATGGACTTATTAGCACAATTACTTGATTTTTTTATTCACCTCAACACCCATCTTGCCGATATATTGGCGCACTATGGCACACTCACTTACGCCATATTATTCCTGATTATTTTTTGTGAGACGGGTCTGGTGGTTATGCCCTTGCTGCCGGGCGACTCCCTCTTATTCGCTGTTGGCGCATTGGGCGCAAGTACCGGAAAACTGGATGTCTATCTGCTGATTGCGCTTTTAATTGTTGCGGCTTTAGCAGGCGACAATCTCAACTATGTCGTAGGTAAATTTTTCGGGACTAAAATCAAATCACGCGAAAAAATAGGCTTTTTCAAGCGTGAATATATCAATCAAACAGAAGCTTATTACGATAAACATGGCGGCAAGACTGTCACTATTGCCCGTTTTATACCGATAATCAGGACGATTGCCCCCTTTGTGGCGGGGGCTGGTAATATGCACTATCCACGTTACCTGCTTTTTTGTATAACCGGTGCGATTTTATGGGTGGGCGGACTTATCACACTAGGCTATCAATTCGGCAATCTCGACATCGTTAAGCGTAACTTTGAACTCGTTATTTTAAGCATTGTTGTGATTTCGCTGTTGCCTTTGGCCTATCAATTTTGGTGTAATATTCGGGCAAATTCAAAATAATCAATATTATGGGTTCTTAATGCAGATTGTGTTTTTATCATTCATTGTATTTACGGGGATCTTATGAACCGCATCCTATTAATTACCGCCTCACTGCTGTTACCCACTGCTGTTTTCGCGAGCGAAAGCTCAGGAGTTGGGGTTGCCCACCCTCTTAATCTAACCCATCATATTATCGGTTATCTTGCCGTCCTGTTAACGGTCTCGGCCTACGTGACTGCGATGATGGAAGACGTAATTGATTTACGCAAATCAAAACCGATGGTCTTGGGTGCAGCCGTCATCTGGTTTGCGATCTGCATCTATTACGCGATGAACGGGCAAGCCAAAGTTGCAGCCCTTGCCTTTGAAAGCAATTTGCTCGCCTATGTAGAACTGCTGTTGTTTATCCTGGTTTCCATGACGTATCTAAATGCTATGGAGGAGCGCGGTATTTTCGAAGGGATGCGGATTTGGCTGCTAAATAAGCAATTCAGCTACCGGCAATTATTTTGGATAACAGGCTTTTTAGCCTTTCTGCTTTCCACCGTAGTCAGCGGGCTTGCGGTCGGTTTGTTAATGGGTGCCGTAGCGACAGCAGTCGGTAAAAATAAAAAACAATTCATCGGCATTGCTTGTGTCAATATCGTTGTAGCTGTCAATGCTGGTGGGACATTTAGCCCGTTGGGCGGTATCTCGACGCTATTTGTCTGGCAAAATAAAATCTTGAAATTCGGTGAGTTCTTTGTCTTGGCGCTCCCTTGCCTGGTCAATTTTCTCGTCCCGGCAATCATCATGCATTTTTTTGTCCCTAAAGATACGCCTGCCGCTTCAAGTCGATCAATAAATCTTAGGCGCGGTAGTAAACGAATTCTTATTCTCTTCGTTATGACCCTGATGATTACTGTGTGGGGGAACGTTTACCTGGAGCTTCCTCCAGCAGCAGGAATGATGGCTGGGTTGGCGTTGTTGCAATTTTTCAGTTTTTATCTGACTAAGACTGTTAAAAACCAAGAAAGCCAATTTGCTTACGCTTATAAATTTTTTGGGGTAGATGTTCCCGTCGGCAACGAAAAGCAAGATTTCGACATTTATAAGAACGTTGGCAACATGGAATGGGATACGCTGTTGTTTTTTTATGGTGCCATGATGATTATTGGCGCGTTGAGTTTTGTTGGCTACCTTGATGCCATTGCCCATTTTTTATACGGGCAAAACCACCCGACGAATGCCAATATTATTATCGGATTGTCATCCGCATTTATCGATAACGGTACGCTTATGTTTGCCGTGCTAAATATGCATCCTGATCTTCCGACCGGTCAATGGTTGTTGCTGACATTAACACTTGGTGTCGGCGGTAGTCTGTTGGCAATCGGCTCGGCTCCCGGCGTCGGCCTGCTAGGCCAGATTAAAGAGGGCTATACCTTCGGTTACCACATGCGGTGGATGCCAGTCATTTTACTGGGTTATATCGCAAGTGTTTTTGTCCATTTTTGGGTAAATGCCAGATATTTTTGATTTATATGGATACTGGAACTGCTTAAGGGAATCTCTAATAATCCCCTCTCCCAATGGGAGAGGGCTAGGTTGAGGGGTGTAACTGATTGATTTTAATTCCCTCATCCCAACCTTCTCCCTTAGGGAGAAGGAGTTTTTTGAATTTTTAGAGATTCCCTTAAGCAAACCTTCCAATTAATGGGTAGCACCGTATTTTTGGATCGCTAATGATATTTCAATCAATAATCCAAAAAAATCGTCACACAGTCAATACCGTTTCAAGCCGGAATTATCTAGCAGCGTTGCTGTTGAACATAAAGAAACCCAAAAATTCAGCTTCAAGCTCAATAAATAAGCGGCATCTCTCTATCGAGAATACTTATGCCTATAACTAAAACAGCTTATACGGCCCTTAGGTTCTCGTTTTCGTAGATGCGCACTTTCTTCCAACCAGCAAATGTTTCATCATGAAAGGGAAGGTCGTTGTCGATGGCATATTCGTAGCAGCTTCTAAACAAACGGGCCGTACGGAAAGCATGTAGCTCATCATCGGCAGTAACAATCTCCACGTTGCCTACCTGAAAAGTCTTGTTTCTGGATTTGCCGTCATCTACCCAAAATACGGTATAGCAAAGGTAGCTTTTGTTTTTGCGATGATCGAATTTGATGGTTCTTGATACGCCAGTAACACCCGTGGTGGTCTTGTTTTTTGGCGGCTTGAGAAAACGGGTTTTGCTGCCTTTAAGCGCGACCAGCATTTGGTCGCGCCAAGTGATAGCGGCATTTAGCGATTTCCCCTTGTTACCCCACAGTTTATGGGAAAAATAACGGCTGCTTTCTTTGCCGCGCCTGACGATTCGAACTTGATAACCGAACACATCGGGCTCAGTGATGTGCTTATTTTTTATCATACCAGTAATCTCGTAAAAGAATTAAACAGATAACGCTAAGGTTATGTTGCTAAACTTAGAGCAGCTTCGGGTCAAATAACCCATAAAATAATTTGTAATCCTACGACTACAAATTATGGCTGAAGTTTTAAGAAAAGCAAGCGAAAATATCGGGACTACATCACAATTCTGAGAAAATCTGGTGTAGAATGTGATCCAGCCTTTTAGCGTCATAAGCTAACCAAAGGGAACTTCTAAAAGCATCTTCACCTCTTAGTTTTTCAGAGGCTGGCGTTTATGTGGCGAGTTATCTTCTAACTCCTTAACACAGGCTTTTTTCCGCACAGGCAGAAGACATTTAGTTTTTTAAAAAAATCCTTTAAATATGGTTGATAATGCCTTTATTTTTTATTTGAATAACCTGGAGATATTTGATGAGCGTACTAGTTGGTAAACAAGCACCCGATTTCACCGTTCCAGCCGTATTGGGCGACGGGCAAATAGTTGATTCATTCAGCTTTTCCTCGGCCACCAGCGGCAAATATGCCGTTGTGTTTTTTTATCCGCTGGATTTTACTTTTGTCTGCCCTAGCGAATTGATTGCGTTGGATCACCGTATGGCCGAATTTAAAAGCCGTGGCGTTGAAGTGATTGCGGTGTCTATAGACTCGCATTTTACCCATAATGCCTGGCGCAATACGCCGGTCAATAAAGGCGGTATTGGCCCTGTCGGTTACACGATGGCGGCGGATATGTCGCATTCCATTTGTAAGGATTATGATGTTGAAGCGGCGGCCCCGGCGGTTGCTTATCGCGGCACTTTCCTGATCGACCGCAATGGCATGGTGCGCCATCAGGTTGTTAATGACTTACCCTTAGGCCGTAACATGGATGAGTTGTTACGCATGATCGACGCCTTGCAATTTTTTGAAGAACACGGCGAAGTCTGCCCAGCCGGATGGAACAAAGGCGATGCAGGCATGAACGCCAGCCCTACCGGCGTTGCTGAGTATTTAGATAAAAACGCAGATAAGCTCTAAGCAAGCGGAACATAAAACGACGCATTGTTTCAAGCAATGCGTCGTGACGTTCAGTTATTGGCGTTAAGATTGCTCAGTAATTTCTTTCTAATAAAATAAGCGGCAACCAAGCCGCACACGGCAGGTATTTGGGTAAAAACAATAATCGCTGTGCTTTTTTTGGCGACTGCCGCTGTTAATGCTTTAACCACAGTCAAATCCACCAGAAACCAAGTAATCAAGTACCCGATTAGCCCGATAATCACCCATTTTACTGGCGGCTCACCCACTTTGTCCGCCGTCATATAAAACCATATAGTGATGCAAAGCGCGGCCAGTTTTGCTAAAAGTAACATGTTTTCCCCTCTCTAAAAGTATTATGGTTAGTTTATCAAAATTCAGCGTACAGCTTGAATTTTACAACCATTAATGAATTTATTCACTTGCTTGTTATCCTATTCCTTTATCTTTTAAGCTTAAGGTTTTTCATATTGACATCAACTACACCAGCCAAAACCGGAAGTAACTTGTGAGAAAATTGATCAAATATTTGTTAGCCGGCTTGTCCTTATTGCTATTTATCCTAGTCATTTCGGCATTCCTTGTGCCGGTAGTCGTTGATCCAAATGACTATAAAGCCGATATTGCGGCTTTGATTAAAGGTAAGACGGGGCGTGATGTCGCGTTTGAGGGCGATATTACGGTATCAGTGTTCCCCTGGATCGGCCTTAAGACTGGAAAAATGGTGGTTAGCAATAATCCAAGCTTCCAAAAAATACCGTTCATTACCGTGGCTAAAAGCGACATTAAGGTCAAGTTGCTGCCTTTGCTTTCGCAGAAGGTCGAAGTGGATACCATCGACTTACAAGGCTTAACTTTAAACTTGCTCAAAGACAAGCAAGGGCTAAAGAGTTGGGAAGGTTTGGTCGCACCCAATCAACCGCCGCCCAGTGCGGCTACAGCTAATCGTGCTAACCAAAATATCAATCCGCAATCTGCCTTGGCAGCATTGACTGTCGGTGGCATCAGCATTCAAAACGCCCAGATTAACTGGGATAACCAACAGACGGGGAAACGCTTAGAATTAAAAAATATCGATTTCACAGCCGATAAATTTACTTTTGGTGAGCCGGTAAAAATCGACGCGTCGATGGATGTTACCGGTATGGATCTAAAATTCCCTGGCTCTGTAAAATTAACCACTGCTTTGCGCGTTGATGAAAAATTAGATAATTTTGTTTTCAGCGACAGCCATCTTGAATGGGTTGGCGCTAAAGAATTAGCGTCCGGCCAGCCATTAGCTGCCAAGATTGCTGTACCTAATGCAGCCGTAAATATTGCCCAACAGACAGTCCAGCTAACAGGCCTGCAACTGCAATCAGGCGACATTAAGCTCACCGCCGAAATGACGGGTGAGCACATTTTAGATAAGCCAGCCCTTAAGGGTTCTGCCGTTGCAGCACCATTTAATCCTGGCGCAGCCTTTAAGCAATCGGGAATTGTGCTTCCCGTAATGAGCGATGCCAAGGCTTTGAGCAATCTAGGCGTGAGCCTTCAATTCCAGGCAACTCCCGACCAGGTTGAATTTATCAACCTTGATGTCACCTTGGATAACAGTCACGGCACAGGCTCTGTGACGATTAAAGATTTTGCCCAACCCTCAGTTTTATTTGATGTGGCTGTGGATACGATTGATGTTGACCGCTACTTAGCAGCACCAGAAAAATCAAGCAAACCCATAGTCAGCCCTGGTATGACTTTTGCGGCAGGGGCTTTCAGCTTGCCGCTGGAGTGGCTCAGAAAGCTAGATGCTGAAGGTAAACTGGCTTTGGGCAAAATGACGTTTAATCGAATGACCCTGCAAGACATGCACTTAACACTGAGTTCAAAAAAGAGCATCGTTAAAGTCGAGCAAACCGCAAAGCGATTTTACCAGGGATCTTATTCAGGTAATCTCAACATTGATGCGCGTGCAGAAAAATTTTCTTTAGCGCTTAATGAAAAACTCACTAACATTCGGCTTGAGACTTTGTTGAAAGATGTCAAAGGAGAAGCGAAGCTGGGCGGCATTGTCACAGCCTCAACCCAATTGCAAGGGCAAGGTAGTAACCCAAAAGAAGTAAAATCAAATCTAACAGGGAAAGTAAATTTTTTTTTGAAAGACGGCTTTATAAAGGGTTTCAATTTGCAAAAAATGGTTGAAAACGGCAAAAAGCTAGTTAAAGGCGAGGAGTTACCTATAGATACCCAGCACGACCAAACCGCATTTTCCAAAATCAGCGGCACGGTGACCATCAACAAAGGCTTGCTGCAAAATGACGACCTTATTGCCAATACCGCAAAATTACGCAGCACAGGTAAAGGCAATGTCAATCTCGATACCGAGCTTGTGGATTACAAAATAATGGCCAAACTGCTCAAGGCAGAAGCGACCGCCACCACGCCAGAGCAAGTACACGACACCCCCATCGGCATTCATATTGGCGGCACATTCAGCAAGCCCACCTATACGCTGGATGTGGCGGCATTATTGACAGATAAGAACAAGGCAAAAATTGAACGCTTTCTGGACAAAAATAAGGATAAAGTTGATAAGTTAATGGATAAGCTGGATAAAAAGTTAGGCCCAGGCGCTAGTGATTTATTGAAAAAGATTTTTTAAACGTAATTGCTACCAGCTATGTCCCCCGCAACATTCCAGCAAAACGTATTGGCGTGGTTTGATCAACATGGCCGCAAAGACCTGCCCTGGCAACAGGACATCACGCCTTACCGGGTCTGGCTTTCCGAGATCATGTTGCAGCAGACCCAGGTTGCTACGGTCATCCCCTATTTCCAGGCTTTCGTCACAAAATTTCCCGAGGTGGAAAGTTTGGCGAAAGCCCCTGTTGACGAGGTGTTACAGTTGTGGTCGGGTCTGGGTTATTATGCACGTGCGCGTAACTTGCACAATGCGGCGCAGATTATGGTTGGGCAAGGCCGGTTTCCCGACACCCTGGACGGACTGATGGCGTTGCCTGGCATAGGGCAATCCACAGCAGGGGCTGTCCTAAGCATTGCTTTCAACAAGAGCCACCCTATCCTTGACGGCAATGTAAAACGGGTGTTGGCAAGGTTCATGGCGGTTTCTGGTTGGGCTGGCAACAGTCAGGTCAGCAAACAGCTTTGGGAGATCAGCGCCCAATTTACGCCTGATAAAAGAGGGGCTGACTACACCCAAGCCATGATGGATTTAGGGGCGACTGTCTGCACACGCAGCAAACCGGATTGCCAATCATGCCCGCTTGCACCCGCTTGTGTAGCTTGGAAAACTAAAACGGTAGCTGATTTCCCAGCGCGTAGAATGGCTAAAACATTACCCGTAAAAAAATTGGTATTTTTGCTGTTACACAATAATCGACAGGTATTGTTGGAAAAAAGGCCACCTACCGGTATTTGGGGCGGGCTGTGGAGTTTGCCCGAATTTGCCGGCGAGGATGATGCCGTGAATTGGTGTATAAGCAATAACCTGCGAATAGTCCGTCAACAATACAGTGATAAGCAACGCCATACTTTTTCGCATTACCATCTGGACTATAATCCGTTGCTCGTCGAAACTAACAGTTCAGTGGATTTTGTCTCGGAAGCTGGTCGAGTCACTTGGCATAACATCCAACAAATCAACAAGATCGGCCTTGCCACGCCCATTAAAAACCTATTGCAACAACACTTCAAAGGAGAACAAGAATGACCCGATTAATCCACTGCGTGAAATTAGGCAAAGAAGCCGAAGGTTTGGACGAGCCGCCTTTTCCAGGCGCTAAAGGCCAGGAAATATTTGAAAAAATATCCAAACAAGTCTGGAAAGATTGGCTAAGTAGACAGACTATGCTGATTAATGAGAACAAATTGGCGAGTTATGACCCCCAAGCCAGGGTGTATCTTTCAGAAGAAAGGAACAAGTTTTTATTTGAAGGCAACGACGACATGCCGCAGGGTTATGTGCCGCCCCAAAATTAACCCGCCTATTTTAGTATTTCCGATGGGGTAATTTCTATGTCTCGCGGCCTGGTTTCGCGCGCTGTGTTTCTTGACGATTTTGCTTTGTGGGTGGGGGAAGAAACTTTGCGTTTTATACTCCGCCTGGCTGTCGGTTTTTTCTCAGTATCGAAAGCGATGGCAATGCCTTGCACATGCGTAACGCTCATGGCATCATCGTAACCCGTCAGGGTATTTTCTGTAACCTGAGTATCGATGATTGCGTCAACTTTATTCCCATATCTGGCCAATGCCTCTTGTTTCAACATGGCGATTGCTTGCTTACGCAACTCAATTTTATCAGTAAAAACTGAAGAATATTTTTTCTGGGTAATTTCGATTGGGCCTAGCATTGTGTAAGGCCTGTCGAAGCGACTATCACTCACCAGGATTTCTTTGGGTGGATTAGGTAACCTTGTCTCGCCGGTGAATATTGGGGAGTGCGTGAAAGGATTTTCGCTACAACTAATGAGGAGTACAGCACTAAAAAAAACGAGAAGAATCCTTGTGGCTGCGCAATTCATACGAAGGTCTCAAAGCTTAGTTAGTTGGGTATGTAAGTTATAAATTAACATTTAAGCTGTGCATTGATTCTTTATTTGTTCTGTTAGTGATTGCTCCAATCTACCCAGCCAAAATGCGCTGAACTAAGCACCAGTATACCAAAGCCGATGCGATACCATGCAAATACAGTGAAGTCGTGCCGACTGATGAACCGGATCAGGCCGCGCACAGCCAGAAAAGCGCTGATAAACGAAACTACGCTGCCTACCGCAAACAGGCTGATGTCATCACTGCTGAATAATACACGATGCTTGTACACATCATATAGCGTAGCCGCAAACATGGTGGGGATGGCGAGGAAAAATGAAAACTCTGCTGCCGCCAAGCGGGATAGGCCAAAAAACAGCCCACCGATGATGGTCGCGCCAGATCGGGAAGTGCCGGGTATCATTGCCAAAGCCTGTGCGAATCCCACTTTCAAGGCATCTTGCCAAGTCATATCGTCGATGGTTTCGGCGTGGATGGTGTGTTGACGGCGTTCTGCCCATAAAATCAACAAACCGCCGATAATAAAGGCCGAGGCGACCACAGTTGGGTTGAACAAATAGGCTTTAATTTGCTTCAAGAACAAAAAACCTAAGATAGCAGAAGGCAGGAATGCGATAACCAAGTTTATTGCCAAGCGTTGCGAAACAGGTTCTTTTGTGATACTAACCAAGGTATGGGTAAGCCGGACACGGTATTCCCAGACCACGGCCAGAATTGCCGCAAACTGAATCACAATCTCAAAGACTTTGCCTTTGTCGTCGTTAAATCCTAACAGTTGTCCAGCCAAGATGAGATGGCCTGTGGAGGATACGGGCAGGAATTCAGTTAAGCCTTCTACGATGCCGAGAATGATGGCAGGGAAAAGTAAGTAAATGTCAGGCATGGATATTAGGATATTAGGATATTAGGATATTAGGGTATTAGGGTATTAGGGTTTTGTTTGTAGCGATTAGTTACCGTTTCATCGATTCAAAAAATTCCGCATTTGTCTTAAAATCTTTGAGTTTGCCGATCAAGAATTCAGAAGCGGCGGTGTCGTCCATCGGCTGGAGAATTTTGCGAAGGATCCAGGTCTTTTGCAGAGTTTCGGGATCAATCAAGTATTCTTCCCTGCGGGTGCCAGAACGGTTGATGTTGATGGCGGGGTAAATCCGTTTTTCGGCAATCTTGCGATCCAGATGTAGCTCCATATTGCCTGTACCCTTGAATTCCTCGTAAATGACTTCGTCCATTTTTGAGCCGGTATCGACCAGCGCGGTGGCAATGATGGTCAAACTGCCGCCTTCTTCAATATTACGGGCCGCGCCAAAGAAGCGCTTAGGTTTTTCCAGGGCGTTGGCATCGACACCGCCGGTCAGTATTTTGCCTGACGAAGGCACGACCGTGTTATAAGCACGGGCCAAACGGGTAATGGAGTCTAACAAAATAACCACGTCGTGTTTATGTTCGACCAAGCGACGGGCTTTTTCGATAACCATTTCTGCTACCTGTACGTGCCGTGTTGCTGGTTCATCAAAAGTGCTGGAAATCACTTCGCCGCGAACGCAGCGTTCCATTTCGGTGACTTCCTCAGGGCGCTCGTCAATCAATAACACGATGAGGTAACATTCAGGATTCTGTTCAGCAATTGCCTGTGCCAGGCTTTGCAATATCATGGTCTTGCCAGCTTTGGGCGGCGAGACGATCAAGCCGCGCTGGCCTTTACCGATGGGTGCAATAAGGTCGATGATGCGTCCGGTCAAATCTTCACTGGTGCCGTTGCCGCGTTCAAGCACAAAACGTTGCTTGGCAAACAGGGGGGTGAGATTTGAGAAATTGATTTTGTTTTTGGTGTTTTCGGGCGGTTCAAAATTGATTTGATCGACTTTGAGCATCGCGAAGTAGCGTTCGTTATCTTTCGGTGGTCTTATCTTACCGGTGATAGTGTCGCCGGTTTTAAGCGAAAATCGCCTGATTTGGCTGGGTGAAACATATATGTCGTCAGGGCCGGCTAAGTAAGAGCAGCCGGGTGTCCGTAAAAACCCGAAGCCATCTTGTAAGATCTCCAGAACACCGTCGCCAGAAATGTCGTCGCCCGCTTTTGCCTGTTTTTTTAGGATGGCAAAGATCAGGTCTTGTTTACGCGATCGGGCAACATTTTCGAGACCGAGGGATTCGGCTATTTCAATAACTTCACTGATTTGTTTTAGTTTTAACTCGGTAAGATTCATAGGAAAGGAAGATACATAAAGAATTCGCTTATGCGATCGCTTGACTTAGAATAAGCCATAGAGCGGGTTTAGGATTAAGAGGTGTGGTTTATCAGGCGGTTCGGTTTGACTACGCGAGCAATTGGCCGCGATTTCCTAGTATAACGCATGTATTTCGCCGCGTCCACAATTGTGACGGGGCTTTATTACAGTAGAATCGCTGATTTAATCAGCGATTCGTCGTTGCGTGACTTACAGATAGTTGTCAATAAATGCGGCAAGCTGCGATTTGGTCAATGCACCCACCTTGGTGCCTTCCACTTCACCGTCCACGAACAGCATCAATGTCGGAATGCCGCGTACTCCATAATGTTGCGGCGTCGCTGGGTTATCATCAATGTTCAATTTGGCTACCGTGAGTTTGCCATCATAATCTTTGGCAATTTCATCCAAAATTGGGGCAATCATCTTACAAGGGCCGCACCATTCCGCCCAATAATCAACCAGTACTGGGCCTGCGGCTTTAAGTACTGTCTCATTAAAATCACTATCATTCACATGAAGGACGAGGTCGCTCACATTGTTTCTCCGACGATTAAAAACTTTACTATAGGAGGGATAAACTACGTAGTCAATCAATTTTCGGCTAAGCCGGATTTTACGGTATCCTATAGGGTATGAATAATAACCATTTAACAGAAACCCTTTTCGGTAACCTTGAGTTGTCACAAGCTATTTTACAGGGCTTAAAAGAAGCTGGATTTAATCATTGCACCCCCATACAAGACAAGACCCTACCTTTAGCACTACGCGGCAAGGATGTGGCAGGGCAAGCGCAGACCGGGACAGGCAAGACGGCGGCTTTCTTGTTGGCGACCTTTCAACACCTTATCAATGATGAAGTCGATTTGGATGAAGAAGAGGACACCGATTGCGATGAAGATGCTGTTGATGGGGTGGTAGTAGAAAAGGTAATCGTTAAGCCGGTTAAAAATAAGGTTACCCAATACCCACGGGCGATTATTCTCGCGCCAACCCGGGAACTGGCCATACAAATCCATAAGGATGCGCTACAGTTGAGCAAACGCCTTAACTTGTCTTTCGCCTTGATCTACGGCGGCACGGACTACCAAAAGCAGTTGACTAAGGTAAAAACCAATGTCGATATTATTATCGGCACACCAGGCCGCATTATCGACTTTTACCGCCAAAACGCCTTTACGCTTGACCATGTCAAGGTCACTGTTTTAGATGAAGCCGACCGCATGTTTGACCTGGGATTTATCAAGGACATCCGTTTTCTGCTGCGCCGTATGCCGCCACCGGATAAACGCCTGAACATGCTGTTTTCGGCGACGTTGTCTTATAAAGTGACTGAACTGGCCTACGAACACATGAACAACCCGGTCTTGGTGAAGATCGAGACCGAAGAAGTCACTTCCAAAGCTATCAAGCAAAGTGCCTACTGCCCGGCAAACGACCAAAAAATACCGCTGCTGTTGGGTATTTTGAAACATGAGCGACCGCTACGCAGCATTATCTTCGTCAATACCAAACGCTGCGCGGAGGAGTTGGGCGACACCCTTAACGCCAATGGCTACAAAACCGCCGCCCTAAGCGGTGATGTGCCGCAGGAAAAACGCCAGAAGTTGTTGCAAAGTTTTCAGGAGAACGAAATTTCTCTATTGATTGCCACAGATGTTGCTGCCAGGGGTTTGCATATTGCCGACGTTTCCCACGTCATCAATTACGACCTGCCGCAAGATGTCGAGGATTATGTCCACCGGATAGGGCGGACAGCGAGGTTTGGCGCAAGTGGCGAAGCGATCAGCTTTATCTGTGAGGATTATGCGTACTCGATGCCGGACATTGAAGAATTTATCGGGCAGAAAATCCCCGTCAAAGCCATCGACAAGGAATTGCTCGCGGAAGTGATAAAGCCGGAGCGCAGGCCAAGAGAATTCCGGTCAGCCCAGCGGCCTAAACGCCCTCCCCACAGCAAACCTAAAGCCCCGACATTAGCTCCCGAAAATCCTCAATAGCCGGGAAATCCGATATTTCCCGCTTGGGCATACCTGAATCAGGTCGGCTTATGGACACCAAATGGGCAATACCGTATTGGCGGGCTGAATTTAACACCGCAAGGCTATCGTCGATCAATAGCGTATTGTGCTTTTCAAAGGGATGTTGATTGTGCAAACGATGCCAAAACTCCGTATCTTCTTTAGGAAGGCCGAAATCGTGGGAGCTGACCAAGCCGTCAAAAAACGGCTGCAACCCCGTTTTTTTCATTTTTAAGTCAAGGCTGTCACGGTGTGCGTTGGTCACCAACAAAACCCGCTGCGAAGACAGCTTGATTTTTTCAAGAAATTCACTTACGTGCGGCAGCACCGCAATCAACTCGGCAAGCTCGGCTTTTAACCCGGCAATATCCAATTGTAAGTTATCGCTCCAGTAATCCAGACAATACCAATCCAACGTGCCTTCCTTGCTTTTGAATCGCGGAATCAGATGCGCTTTGGCGTGTTCAATCATCAGCCCTTCTTTTTCCGCAAACTTAAGCGGCACAAACTCCTTCCAGAAATGGTTGTCGAACCGTAGATCCAGCAATGTGCCGTCCATGTCGAGGAATACCGTATCAATTTCTTGCCAATTGACCATAAGGCTACTTTATATTAAAAAATGCGTTATATTGAGATGGACAGTCTGACAAAATAACACAATGCCTGAAAAACCCATCATCCTTAAAAAAACCACGATTGCGACCAGCCGATTATTCCGTATTGAATCACTGGATATAGAATTTAGCAATGGCCAGCAACGCAACTATGAACGTCTAGCGCGTGGCAATCCCGGCGGTGGCGCAGTGTTGGTTGTGCCTATGCTGGATGACGATACAGTTTTGCTTATCCGGGAATATTCGGCGGGCGTGCATCGTTACGAACTGGGCTTGCCGAAAGGCAAAACCGATGCGGGAGAATCGTTTTTTGAGGCCGCCAACCGGGAATTGAAGGAAGAAGTGGGCTATGGCGCAAACAATCTCCATCATTTGGCTTCTTTCTCCATCGCGCCGTCTTACCTGGAACATACGACCGAGATCATTATCGCCACGGACTTGTATCCCGAAAAACTGGACGGCGACGAGCCGGAAGAGCTGGAAGTCATTCCCTGGAAATTATCCGATATTAATAGCTTATTGGCGACGGGCGAATGTACGGAGGCACGTTCGATAGCGGCGTTGTTTATGGCGGTTGAACATCTGAAAAAATTCTGAGCGGTTTGGTTTTGCATGTGGTTCGACAAGCTCACCACGAACGGAATTTGGAAATGTATCTAAGGCTTCGATACCACGCAGAATCAACAAACAGCCGTTCGTCCTGAGCTTGTCGAAGGGCTGCTCAGTTAGACTACGTTTATAAGCGATGCAAGGGTTCCAAGACTGGCTCATCGTTACTGGCCACCTTTTCCCTAGCATTGTTTTCTGTAAACGCTTGCATCAGTTTTTTGCCTGCCCACTCGCTGTTATCCTTGCCGTACAAGGTTTGATTTAGGTCAAGAATTTCATCCCTTAACCGTGCATCACAAAAGTCGGCAATCGCCCCTAGGTTAGTGGCAGCAAATTTTTGCTTACCCCAGGCAAGCAGGGCGTTTTTGGCGGCTA
>JAYVGW010000189.1:0-6304 GCA_043771735.1 Methyloglobulus sp. | reverse complement strand
ATTCTCTTCAATATCCGAAACGGTAATAAAGCCTATTTGCTGGCCTTTGCCATGAGGCACATTCACCAACACGACTTGTTTAAATTTCCCAGTCTGTTTGCCGGAGAACAGGGAAGTAAAATCGCGAATTGCGGAATAAACGCTTTTAACGACGGGAATCTGGGCCACAAGCTCTTCAAAAATATTGAACAGTCTGCGGAAAGCCCGTGAATCTAAAAAATTTCCGAAAAGCAGCACGACCCCAAGGCCTAACACAAACCCAAACCCCTTAATGTACCAACTTTGCGGTAAGAAAAATTTGAAGATATTTCCCAACGCGAATTCAGCAGTGGCCGCAAGCCAGAGCAGCAAATAAAGCGTGAGCACGAGGGGGATAATGGCGATTAACCCTCTGAAAAAAGTTCTACTGATTGGTTTCATTTTGTGTTCCATTTACTGACTTATAAGTTATGAGGGCCACAAAGTCCTTTTCTTTAAAGGTGCGGTTGGGTCGGCTAAATTTTAACGGTCTAAACGATGTGAACGCCGCAAAATATCTAGGAACCACTCGTGGGGTAATTAACGGGCGGGGTTGTTGACCAATCTTCCATAGCTTCATTTCCCGGACGGTCAACTTTAACCTTACCGCCTTCGGTTGAGGTGACCCAGCTTAAGGGAATGTAATGGTGCTGCCCCGTTTTGTCCTTATTCAGCTTGATGGTATTTTCGTCTACCATATGATCTACAACAGCAAATTGGCCGTCTTCGGAACACACAACGGGCATTTCAGGCTTGATCTGGTCGCTATTAATCATGGTTTTTCTCCGGTAGGCTCAGTATGAGCAGGTTAAGTTATACTTCTTAGTCGGGTATTGCAGGCAGGGTTAAAAATGCCGATGGTCATTTTGACTTAGCTGGATTATTCACATCCAAAAAATGAGCAAACCCGCCGCATACCCAAATTAAATCCTCTGTACACGGCTTTACTCTACATACATAACTAAAACGGGTCTGTGCGTCTGCGCACATAGGGCAGGGTTCACAATATTTCTTACTTATGTGCGATAGCGTACCGACTGCACTAAGCATTACCATTAGATTTAGCCTAGGTCGTTGAATGACAAGGTATGCTAGGTCAATACTCGAAACTTTATGAGGTTTATATGAAAACTGTAGTTGAACGGTATTACGTCTTTTAGAGTTGGATGAAAATGTTTAGCAAAGCTTTCCCACTGAGCTTGGCTCTTTTTTCTACATTCCCTGCTTTGGCCGCCAGTATCGAGGAAATTCCAGCGGACGAGGACGGTGCTACCCAGCAAATCGTGCGGATGATAGAGGACAGTGTACGGGCCGAAGCCAAGAATGGCGTCGCCCGTAGAGATGCCCATCCCAAAGCTCACGGTTGTGTGCGAGCAAAGTTTAGTGTCCTAGATGGTCTGCCCAAGGAAATGCGGGTCGGGATCTTCAAGGAGTTGCGCGATTATCCGGCATGGATACGCTACTCCAACGGTTCTGGAAAAGTGCAAGACGACTCCGTCGGCGATGCCCGTGGTATGGCGATTAAGCTCATGGGGATAGAGGGTAGCGAGTCCGGCACACAGGATTTTGTCATGATTAACCATCCGGTGTTTTTCGTGCGAAATGCGGCAGACTACATCGAATTTCAGAAGGCTCTTTCGGAAGGCAGCCCCTTCAAATTCTTTTTTCCCAGCTTGAATCCCTTTAATTTTCGACTGCATGAGTTTGGAATTGTCAACGCGATCAAGGGGAAAGAGATTGCCAATCCGCTGGATATACAATACTGGAGTACTACTCCGTATGGATTTGGCGATGCTGCGATGAAGTTTTCCGTACGTTCTTGTAATGCTACCTCTCAATTCGACGATACCTCGTCTCCAAATTTTCTGCGCGAAAATATGAGGAAGCAGCTTGATCAGGGCGATGCCTGTTTTGACTTTATGGTTCAGCTACGCAAGCGTCCTTCGGAAATGCCCATTGAAGACCCTATTGTCGCGTGGAGTGAAAAGGACTCGCCCTTTATTCCTGTGGCGAAGGTCACCATTCCACGCCAGGAGTTTGCCTCGCCAAAACAAGAGGCGTACTGCGAAAACTTAGCTTTCACGCCTTGGCATACTATCCCTGAGCATCGGCCACTGGGCGGCATAAACCGTGTTCGTAAAACAGTCTACGATACGATCTCCCGTGTTCGCCATGAACTCAATGGCGAACAGCGCCGTGAGCCGACAGGCTTTTGATAATTCAACAAATTGCAGGGTATCCTTACTAACCGTCGTAAAGTAGTGAGCATAAAAAAGGCGGGCTACTCACCCGCCGTTCTTTGTAATCCCTAAACCGACGTTTTTATTGCGCGGCTTTCAGATGGGTTACGGCTTCTTCGGCGGACTTTTTCGCCAAGTCGGTATGATCCAGTTTGCCATGGTCGATGGCGTCATTCAGGCTCGTGATGCCGGCGCTCAAGTGTTCACTGGCAGTTTGTGCGTGGGTCTTAGCTGCATCCGCATGTTTGGCAATACCTTTGCCATCGTCAGCTTTGACCGCAGCTTGTGCGTGTTTAAGTGCTTCTGCCATGTGGCTTTCTCCGGCATAAGCGCCAAACGCGGCGACAGTTAAAATGGTGCCTAATAATAAGCCGGTGAGTTTCATGTTGGTAAGTTTCATATTTATTCCCTGTAAAGTGTTTGAGAATATCTCGTTGCTACCGAGTAATTGACCAGCCTATTTTGACTTGCTCAAAAACTTCGGCAGTGTGGGTTTTATTTGTCCTTTTTGATATCTTCCTTGATATTGCCAACGCCTTTTTGTATCTTGCCGACATTTTTTTGGACATTGCCTTCTCTTTCCAGTCCCTTGTCGTTCAATATCTTGCCAGTATCTTCCTTGACCTTACCTTTGGTTTCATCGACTGTGCCGTTGACTTGGTCTTTGTTCATATAGGGTTCATCCTGCTTTTCTTCGGCGTAAGCGGACAACGAGCATAAGGTTAGAATAATTGCTGCTGATAAACCAGCGCGTTTCATGTTAGTGAATTTCATGTTTAGTTCCCGTGTAAATTTGGTGTAATAATCCGATTTCCGCCGTGCAGCCTGACTAAATAGTGTCTTGGCTGCACAACCAATTAGTCGGTTTAGTCGTCTTTCTTTATTTCTTCCTTGAGATCACCAAAGCCCTTTCGAACCTTGCCGACATTCTTTTCGACATTCCCTTCTGTTTCCAATTCATCGTCGTCCAATATCACGCCAGCGGCTTCTTTGACTTTACCTTTGACTTCTTCAACTTTGCCTTTTACTTGATCTTTGTTCATGAGTATCTCCTGGTAAGGTGTTGGCCATAGCCAAATGGCCACAACCAAAGCGCGGAATAATGTTTCCTAACGCTTATATGCCAAGATACGCACAAAGACAAACCTGGTCGGTGCGGTAACGAACAGATAGGTTTAAATAATGGCTACCAATTCCCTTTTGGATAGACGTAGCGGCTAAATCTTTATGGAATAGAAATCGGTTGAGTCCGATAATCATATACACGAAGGCATTAGGGCTGAATAATTCCCAGTCCCTTCCACAAAACGCGTATCAAGAAAACTAATGACATCCTCGCAGTGAATGATATCTTGAGGCTCACCCTGGATGAATTCTGCCAGGCCTGAAATAGCTTGCCAGTTTGATGGTTTGTTGACGAAACCGAAAGCCGCTAAAAACAATTCTGACAGCTTTTGATCGCGCTTTGCCTTATGAAGCATGAAGCATTCCATATACTCATTTATGACTTCCAAGTCAGAGCTCCCGCCGTAGAATTTCAGCGCAGCCAAATTGACTATATTGGGGGTGAATACTTCACCATCGTGCGCTGCCACAAATTTAGCCTCGGCCAACGACCCTGCCAGCAGATTGATAACGTCGGCTTCAAAAGCGCATAAAGACTCTTCTTGCTGTGAGGAGGGCAAGCCTTGCGTAGCCTCAGCAAATGACATGGGCAAACTTTGGATTAAGCGGCCGCCTTCAATATTTGCAGTGCATTTGCCCTGCATACGTGTGAATCTATCGGCTTGTTGTCCGTCTTCAACTTGTGGCTTTATGTTGATCTGAAAATGCACGGCAGGTAATTGTTTGTGCTTATTGCCAAGGTAAATGGCTGCAGAATGTCCGGCTAGGTGATAAGCGGTTCTCTTGTCAATTTGTATAAGAGCTGCATTTTGCGAGCCATTGGCGGTTTGACTATTATGCATATTGGAGTAGTTGCATTTCATAGCGTCCTCGTTAAAAAGAAATGCGGATCGAACTAAAAATCCGCATTAGAGGGGTTGTTAAATCACATGGCGATGACCATCTAAAAAAGTAAAGTATAGCTACTAGCTTTTATCAACTTCGCGGGTGTGAAGTAAATTCAAACCCTGGTATTAAGAATTACGATCCTGAAATAAAATTTAACCATACCCAACAATGGGCAAGTCACTTATTCCCATGAGACAAACTTCAATAAGTGGCTGGGCTTGCTTCAAAACTGTGCGCGTAATGTAATTGTCCAAACATCTGTAGTCTGTGCGTTATCCCACATTAAGTCTTGCTTTCGCCAATATTTCGACTGCTAACATTTAAAGATGCCGCAGATTCAAGGAACTAACGATTTGTTAATAATACTTTCTGCTAATGAATGAGCGATGCCTATTGGTTAGCTCCAAGCGTACTATATTTGTGCTTTGGATTAACCAATAGACATGCAAAATACTGCAAGTACTATTCTTTGGTATAAAGCGGATAGCCGAGCAATGAACATGCTTTATGTGTGACAACGCACCGACTTAATTCATTAGGAAAGCTTATGATCAACTTACGCTAATCAACTCATTCTTAGATCGTGTTTTAGCAGATGTTTAGATCAACGCACTATCATTTCCAGATAGAAAGCACTAATTACCAGAGCGTAACCACTAAATAAAGGAAACCACTATGAATACTAAAAAAACATCCCGTGAAATGTCACTTGCTATGATTTACAGACTGCCATCTAAAACAAACCTACAATTTTTAGATTATTTCTACCTGCCGTTATGGGTGGCCGTAGCTCTGTTCTTTGGCTTAAGCGTTGTCGCCAAGCCTGTTAATGCAGAAAGTGCGGGGGCTGTAGATATTCAACATTATATGAAATCTGAAGCTAAAGAAAGCTCGGCGGGAAAAGCCAGTCAAAATCCTAAAGATTCCACAAACGATACTGGGGCAAAAAAAACGAACCCTGAAGGACACGGCGTTAACTCAAGCAAAGGCAGCACTGCTGAAAATGCCAAACAGCCAATAAAAGAGGCTTCCGGCGCAAAAGACAAGGAAGCTGGGAAAACAAATCCGGGCGGCCTTTCTAATAATCTTAATGAGAATACCAGCCCCAAAAACACTGATTCAAGCGCTGAAAAATCTTCGACAGAAAAGTGTGCCAAAGGTACTGATAAAACAACTTCAGGCATTCAAAAAACCAGCTCTGGAGAAAATCAGGCATCCACTGAAAATGCTGGACAAGAACCCAAAAAACCATCCGTTGTTGATGTAAAGGAAAGTAATGCCCAATCGTCAGCATCTGATTCTGATAGCCAAGTTACCGATACCGACCAAAAAACCCAACAAATGCCGCTCTTAGGCACAGACACAAAGGCTGAAAAATCTAGTTCAGGTGATCAACAAGCACAAGTTGATCCAAAAAATGATCCTGTCGATAAGCCTGCCGATGGCAAAGGGAAATTACCCTTTTTTGCCCAGGCTGATGTAAATGGTGACCACTACATTACTAAAGATGAATTGCAAAATTTTCCTTATTTGCTGCAAGTATTCGACAAGGTAGACGCTGGAAAAGATGGCAAGCTGGAACAACATGAATACCAAAGCTTAAAAATTGAAACAAAGCGGGAAGCAGAAATCCGGTAATTCGAATCATAGGCATAAAGTCGTCGATAATTCAGATGTGCCAAATAAAAGCAGATTGGACTATCGAACATCTTGTCTTGTCTTAGGGTTTCGTCGCTAATTTAGCTCATGGGTTGTTGAAACTCAAAACCAAGATTTAGCTTTTCGAGCAGCGCCTTTGCCGCCAATTCCGAAGAAGCGGGGTTCTGTCCGGTAATCAGCAAGCCATCGGTGACGACATACGGTTGCCAGTCGGCGGCCTTGGTATAATTACCGCCGTTCTTTTTAAGCATGTCCTCTACCAGGAAAGGGACGACCTGGGTTAGCCCGACTGCGTCTTCCTCGGTGTTGGTGAAGCCGGTTACCGCCTTTCCCTGCACTGCTGGAGTACCATCGGATGACTTGGCATGACGCAG
>JAYVGW010000188.1:0-3269 GCA_043771735.1 Methyloglobulus sp. | reverse complement strand
ATGTCGGAATGCTTTGCGTTTTCACGCCGCAAAAAACGCTCCGTGAAAACGCCCAGCCCTATCGCTTCTGGGGACTACTCGGCTTCCCGCCTCGCAGCGAATGATGGCAAGCTGCCAGATAATGAAAATGACCCAGATTTATTGGACAATCAAAATGGCACTGTACACCCCTAAACCCTTACTTACAGGCTGGTGGTTAATATTACGGCAGCAAACAGCAACTGACAACTAACGAGGCATGATGATGGACAACTTTTATGGCGAGCAAAACCGTAAGCTACAAGATGATTTTGGTACCAGGGCCCTTTCAGATCGCTTAAAAGAGGCCATTTTCAACACTGAGTTTGATGATGACAATAAGGCCTTTATTGAACAGTTATCCTCGTTTTTCTTAACTTCAATTGACCACCAAGGCCGCCCGACCGTTTCACATAAGGGCGGCGATGCGGGCTTTGTAAAAATCATCGACAAAAACACCCTGATATTCCCCAGCTACAATGGCAACGGCATGTATCTTTCTATGGGCAACATCAGCGCCAATCCACAGGTGGGTTTGTTGTTTATTTCCTTTGAAACGCCCAGGCGGGTGCGTATGCAAGGCACGGCGACAGTTTCAAAAGACCCCGTTTAATGGAATATTATAAAGAGGCTGAGCTGGTGGTGGCGGTGAAATTAACGGAGCTATGGATTAACTGCCCACGTTATGTACCCCAGTATGAAAAAGTGCGCGAGTCTCATTACGTGCCGCGCGAAAATAAGGAGACACCCTTAGCGGGATGGAAGCAAATTGATGCTGTGGGAGATGTGCTCGTGGAATCCGATAAAAAGAAAAAAGAACAGTTGTTCTCGATAACGGTTGATGAATGGATGGATAAAGTTAGGGCTGGCGATCCTACCGCTTAATTTCACTACTTACCTTCGTTTGTCATTTACCCAGAAGCCGGTTATGCCGCCATTTAAATTAATTATCTTCGATTGTGACGGCGTGTTGGTTGATAGCGAGGGAATCGCCACCCAAGTCTTTATCGACATGCTGGCAGAATTAGGGGTCGATATCACCTTGGAAGAGGTGATGAATCATTACGTGGGTATGCCCATGCCGGATGGTTTAGCCCTGCTGGCTAAGCAATACGGATTCACGCCCCAACAGATTTTGTGGAACGCTTTTACCGTAACAGCATGGTTGTCTTAGTAGACCAGTTACAGCCAGTGCTGGGGATCAAGGCGGTCATTGAGCAGCTTCAGCTACCTTTTTGCGTAGCCTCCAATAGCCGTGTAGAAAAAGTACACGCCATGCTTAACATCACAGGGTTGCTTGCGAGCTTCGAGGGCAAAATTTTCACGGCCTGTCAGGTAAAGAGCCCAAAGCCTGCGCCCGACGTGTATCTCTATGCGGCAAAGGCATTTAATACCGATCCGTCCGACTGTCTTGTTATTGGTGTAGTTGTCGCGAAGGGCGCTCAACTCTATGAATCCACACCAGCTATAAGCATCAAGCGTATGCCCTCAGGCTGGATGGTCATTATGCCACAAGGCCGCGTATTTGCCGATCAAGTCATGCTTGCTTCTAATGCTTATAGCGACTGGTTTAATCCGACACTCGCACCCAAAATAGCTAAATCATTAATCCCCGTCATCACTTGGCAAATGGCTACCGAACCTCAGCCTGAAGACATTCGCACCAAGATACTGCCAGGCCGTCAAGCAGTATCCGATACCCACGGCGATTTACGGTTTTTCCGTTGGGATGCCCGCCATCGATTGGTAACGGGCGGTGCATTGATATTTCCGCGCAATGGAGCGGAACGTATGCGCCAAATCGTGGGCGAACGAATGGCCAAAATATTTCCGCATATGGGCGTACCGAAGTTTGATTTCGTCTGGAGCGGACGTATCGGCATGACGGCTGAATTGTCATTGCCTATAATTCCATCATATTATCGAGGCTATTAGATAAGTACAAAGCCGCCGGAAACAATAAAGTTGTTACCTTTCTCCAGAAAATTTCTCCGGTTGCTTGGCAGCACATCCATTTTCTGGGATTTTATGACTTTAGAAATAACTACAACCCAATCGATTTTGATCAACTGTTAGCTAACATAATATTTGACTAACCGATTGATTTATTAAGCAATGGGAAAATTCTGCGGTTTTGGGCGTAGAACCCCTATAGGCCGTTGCCCAGGTCATAATACTGCTTGATGGCCGTTGCCGCCAAGCGCTTACTCTGCCGGTTTGTGAAGTACGCCCACAGCCTGTTTTTGATCGCTTGCGGATAGAATTTCACTTGATAGACAGACTTCCCAGTACAAAGGCGATGAAATAAGCCGTCAAGTTGGTCGCAATCCCACCATCCGTCCATATAGGCTTCGCCAAAGCCAATCGATCCCTCGGTCAACATCCTTTTATACAGGTTCGGGTTATAGACTTTGATGTCCCAAGGATTATTCCCATTGAAGGCGATATGTTTATCGGCCAGAAATCGCTCTAGCTTTGTCCTGTAGGCATTGTGCGTGTCATCGATTACCTTGCTCATGTTTGTGTGTGACCCTAAAAGAAAGGTTGAATCTGTATTATGTTTAGATCATGGGATTAAGTAAGCACTTAGTAATTGTCAATATAGTCACGTTTCCCTAGGTCAACGCCGTGGTGTCTGAGGATGGCGTAGGCCGTGGTGACGTGAAAATAGAAATGGGGAATGATAATATCAAGCAAATAATGCTGGCCGGTATAAACGACCTCCTTGTCGTACATTTTTATCGTGACCGTCCGGTCTTCGCTGCCGTCAATTTGGTCGGCACTGACGCTGTGCAAAAAAGCGACGGCCTTGGCGATCCTGGCCTTAAAATCAGCCAACGTGGTTTCGCTGTCTTCATAATGGGGTATCTCGACCCCGGCAAGCCGGGCGGCACAAGCTTTCGCCATATCGGCCACAATTTGTATTTGTCGGCTCAGCGGGTACATATCCGGTGCCAGCCGGGCGTTGATAAAGACCGCCTGGTCGATGTTCTTCGCCTCGGCATGGGCACTGGCCTTATCGAGTATCGCGGACAAGTTGCCCAGCATGCGGACAAAATGTGGGACTGAAGCTTGGTACATGGAAATAGGCATCGTTTACTCCAGTGAACAGTGGTTGATGGCAGGCAAACCCATTAGGTTCTGTTGACGTCTTATCTCAACCATAAAAGCACCGAGGCAAGTGACAGCATCCCCATGTAATTGATTGCTTTTTTCTCATAACGCGTAGCAATTCTACGATAGTGTTTGAG
>JAYVGW010000187.1:0-7255 GCA_043771735.1 Methyloglobulus sp. | reverse complement strand
CTGATTATCTGGTCGCTGATTAAAAATCCTACCTTAAAAATGATCCCAGCCCCTTTGCTGGTCGTATTGATGGGTTTGGCGTTAGAGCGGTATTTCGATCTCGATCATATCCATAAATACATGTTCTTGCCGGATACGAAGTTTTTGCCGCACCACGAATTTACGCTTGGACCTGCATTCCTGGTTTCAGTCCCCGAACATTTTTTGGCGGGATTTACACTGCCTGATTTTGGCAAAATTGCCGACTTGGAATTTTGGGAAGCCGTGGTCGCTATCTGGCTGGTAGGAAGCTTGGAAAGCTTATTGAGCGCTACGGCAGTCGATAAATTGGACCCTTATAAACGTACCTCCAATTTAAACCGTGATTTAACCGCTGTTGGCATCGGCAATATGATTTCTGGGATGATTGGCGGCTTACCGATGATTGCTGAAATCGTCCGTAGTTCGGCCAACGTCAACAACGGTGCTAAAACAGCTTGGGCTAATTTTTTCCACGGCGCATTCTTGCTGATCTTCGTGGCTTTATTTCCAACGCTAATACACGAAATTCCGCTGGCTTCGCTTGCGGCGTTATTGGTATTTACCGGTTTCCGCTTGGCATCTCCCAAAGAATTTGCCAAGACGATGGAAATTGGCTTGGATAATTTTGTTTTATTTATCGTCACTATCGTTGGCATTTTGGCAACTGACCTGCTAGTTGGCGTATTGATAGGAATTGCCGTAAAACTTTTGATCCATCTCTTCCGTGGCGTGAAGCTGAGTAATCTTTTTACGATGGCTTACCATGTTAAGCAGACCGACGAGAACACTTATCACGTAGCTATCAGCGGTGCGGCAGTGTTTTCAAATTTTATGGGTTTAAAAAGTATGCTTTCTAACCTGCCGGAGCATAAAACAATCTTTTTCGACTTGTCGGAAGCCAATTTAATCGACCATACTGTGATGGAGTTCATCCATGAATTTAGCCACGATTACGCACACAGCGGTGGTACTTGCACGGTAGTCGGTTTAGATGGGCATGAACCTTATTCCAATCATCCGCTGGCTGCACGACGTAAAAATTTGGGTCATATCGACCCTCTTTGATAGGGCGATATGACGCTTAACTTTAGGTGCAGCATTGAGCAAGGACAACGATGAATAAGGTAGCCCAAGTCACCCTCACCTTCTGGATTATCAAAATTTGCGCCACTACGCTGGGTGAAACGGCTGGGGATCTGCTTTCGATGACCATGAACGTGGGCTACGGCCTAAGTTCCGTTATTTTGATCGGGTTGTTCTTGGTTTCTGTAGTCGCTCAACTGTCGTCGAAGAAGTTCCACCCCGTGCTGTATTGGACGGTGATCCTTACCACCAGTACGGCTGGCACAACGATGTCAGATTTTATGGATCGAACGCTGGGCTTAGGTTACGCGAAAGGTTCATTGATTTTGGTCACTTGCTTGGCGGTAGTCCTAGCAGTTTGGCGTTTCAGCGAAAAGTCGCTTTCCGTCAGCAATATCCAAACCACCAAAGCAGAGCTGTTCTATTGGGTGGCGATATTGTTTTCCAACACATTGGGTACCGCATTGGGCGACTTTTTAGCTGACGATTCCGGCTTAGGGTTTCTTGGCGGCGCTGTCCTTATTGGTGGAATTATTGCGCTTATCGCCCTTGCTTACTATGTCACCCGACTTAATCGAGTTCTGTTGTTTTGGCTCGCCTTTGTGCTGACACGGCCATTCGGCGCGACCTTTGGCGACTTGCTGACCAAGCCGCTAACAAAAGGTGGGCTGGGGTTTGGTACGATTGGGTCATCTGCCATTCTCGCCATCCTGCTTATCGCGTTTGTGACTTACACCATAATTGCAGAGAAGCGTGCGTCCAACGAGACCACAGTCTAATGATTCATCGCGATTTTGTAATTTCTCAACGGATGCCGACTTCGTAATAGAACACGGAAGACGCAGATTTGACTGATAAGCACGGATGGAAAAAATGCCACTGGACAATAAAATCTGTTTAATTTGTGTTCCATTTTTTAACGGCTAGGCAATTTCGTATTTTATTTTTGGAGAGATTTATTTATGGATTTAGCGCAAAAACATACACTTAAGCTGTTCCTGTCTTTTTTAGTCGTGACTAATACGTTGCTATTTTTAGTGATGGCTTATTTTCACCTGCTGAGTACCGATCCAAAATCAGCGGTATTTGTCGATTTTTGGGGCAGGTTTACGGTTTATTCGCTGTGGTTTATCGGTTTTGCGCTCTACGTAAAATATGTCTCCAAGACTCCAACTTTAAGGCTGTTTGTCTTGCTAATTATTGCCCTCAATATTCCCTTGTTTCTGCTGTTGGCGTATTTCGACAAAATCAGCAATACGCCCGATATGATTGTTTTTGTTGATTTCTGGGGACGAATCACCGTCTATTCCTTGTGGTTCATGTGTTATGAAGCCTATCGTAAGTATCTTGGTTCTGATTGAAGATCCCGTACGTCTTTTGTTGGCGATGACGTAAGAAAGCCCAACATTAGCAGCACGGTATTGTTGAGGTTCTCAAAACCGGAAAGAGTTTGTGACCGCGTCCGGCGTGGAGTGATTTCCCTAAAAACTGATATTGCCTTGTAACCAGAATTGCTGGGTGTCTGTGCGATAGCGATCTGCGTCGTAATAAGCGTACCTCGCTAACAGCGAATAATGTTTGCCGAATTTCTTGGTCGCTGTGAAATCCCATTCCTTGCCGTAATGAAGTTGTCCGGTATCATCGGTAAAATCATGATAAACCCCGGTTAATATAATATTGCCACGGTCAAATGTGGAAATCACAGTGCCGAACACATCACGAATACCATTGTCAGGGGTAATGATGAACTGGTTAGCCCAACCCTGAAAGGCTGCGTTGGTACCTAACGGCGTATCAAAGGTTCTATTGGGGCCTTTACCGTCAAGTTGCTCCATGGCGCCCTGAAAGGTGAAGTTAAAGGCGGTAAAGCCGCCCATCAGATTGAGACGGTTGACTGCGTACTCAGCTTTCCCGTGTCCGTAATCTTCCTGATGTCCCCATTCAGCGGTGTAGACCAGGCCGTAGTTATCGCTTACCTTGAAGGAGTCCCCCGGTTTTTGCCAATTGCTCAGGCGCAAACCATAAGTTTGGCTGGATTTTTCGTAATTTGCCGTCTCGGTATAATCCAGCCAGTAGCCATAAGCACTGACACTGCCGTAATCGCCGATTTTATAATTGACATTCAGAATCGGGGCATTGATGTTTTCGGTGGTGGCGGTAAATGTTTGTACATTGCCGATATAGCCTGCGTTAACGACCAGCCCGAATAACTGCTGGCTGGTATGGGTGATCAGCACCGAATCAAAGGTGGTTTCCATTTGCCGCCAGCCGACGTTACCGATGAAGCGGTCGTCATCGAGCTTGATGCGTTGCCGCCCGCCTTTAATCAGCGTATCAGGAATACCGGCGTAGCTCAGCCATAGTTGGTTGAGTTCACTTTTTTCAGGATCGGGAATCGTTGAGTAAGCGGTGTTGTTGTTGCGCGTACTGTTGTAATCTTCCTGCATCGCAAGGTTGCCTTCGTATTCGGCATAGCCCTGAATACCGTGAAATACCGGTGACAGCAAACCTATCCGCAAACGGGCAGTATTGGCGTTGGCGGTTCTTGGCTGTTTTGCCAAAGGCAGAGGCCTACCATCCAAGAACGGAGCCCTGACGTTGTCCTCATTGCGGTTGTCGTAACGATAATTGAGGTCAAGTTTTACGGCGCCTTTATTGCCATAATGGTAAAAATTAAGCGCATCTTCAACGGATTGGGTAACGCCGACCGCTGTTGCCGGAGTGTTAGCAAACGCGAGCGATAATAATGAAGCCGCAAGCGCTATTTTTCGATATTCAGGCATAAAATTCCCCTGGTTAATTAAACCATTTAGTTAAATGTTTGATTTTAAATTACTTTACAAACTGCTAATGCGTATGCTCGCAGTCAGACAAAAACCGCAAAATGCTTTCCCGGTACTTGTAATAGTCAGGATGGCTTAGTAAGGCTTTGCGCGAGCGTGGCCTGGGCAGGTTAATGTTCTCAATTTTGCCGATCTTGGCATGCGGGCCGTTGGTCATCATGATTACACGGTCTGCCAACAGGATGGCTTCATCGACATCATGGGTGACGATAAGCGCGGTCACATGGGTGCGTTCCCAGACTTCCATCAAGACTTCCTGCAATTCCCAGCGGGTGAGCGAATCCAACATGCCGAAAGGCTCGTCTAGCAAAAGTAGCTTGGGCGATAAGGCGAAAGCGCGGGCAATCCCCACGCGTTGCCGCATCCCATTCGACATAGCACCGGCTTTTTTCCGCAGGGAATCGCCCAAGCCAACGCGGGTCAAGTAGTACTCGACAATATCCTCCCGTTCCGTTTTACTGGCATGAGGATAAACCTTATCAACCCCTAACATGACGTTGTCGAATGCCGTCAGCCAGGGAAACAAGCTGGGTGCTTGGAACACCACGCCACGGTCAGGCCCTGCACCATCTACCTCGCGGTTGTCCAGGAAAATAGCACCGTCTGAAATCGAATTTAATCCAGCCGCCATGGACAATACGGTTGACTTGCCACAGCCGGAGTGGCCGATTATGGAAATGAATTCGCCTTTTTTGACTCTCAGGTCAAAGCCATCGACCACTTTTACGGTGCTGTTGCCATCTGGTGTGGGATAGGTTTTGGCGATTTGGGAGAATTCCAGGTAACGGTAATTAGGTCGTCCGGTATCTTCTTTAGTCGGCTTCAGGGCAGAGCGATCCAGCGCCCAGTCATTGCTGGTATTGGGACGCACATTGGGCAGGACTGTTTGGTCTTGCCCATCCGCACGGGCTTTTTCCATGCCGATAGCCATCAAATACTGGGTAATATCGGCGCGGGTTTTTTTGAAAGCCTCGTTATGGTTTAACTCCGTCCTGTTCCTAGGGCGTTCAATATTGACGACAAAATCTGGCCCCAGTGTGGCATTGGGGCCAGGATTTAGCGGAATCACTCGGTCTGCCATGTAGATGGCTTCATCGACATCGTTGGTGATCAGGATGACGGTTTTCTTTTCCTGTTCCCAAATTTGCAGGATTTCGTCTTGCAACATCCCGCGCGTCAACGCGTCCAAGGCACTGAGCGGTTCATCCAGCAGCAAAATATCAGGGTTGGCCGCCAATGCCCGGGCAACATTCACCCGCTGCCGCATACCACCGGACAATTCGGCTGGCTTTTTGTCCATTGCCGCACCAAGGTTCACCATTCTTACGTATTTTTCGGTATGGGCTTTGCGTTGGGCGGCTGGCCAGTCCTTAAAGATTTCATCGACCGCCAACGCCACGTTTTCGAATACGGTAAGCCACGGCATCAAGGAATAATTTTGGAACACCACGCCACGATCTGGGCCGGGCGCATTGATAGTCTTGCCCTGTTTTAGCACGTCACCGCTGTCGGCCTGTATCAAACCGGCAATGGTCGAAATCAGCGTGGTTTTCCCGCTACCGGAAAAACCGACGATGGCGATGAACTCACCTTCTTTTATCCGCAGGTTGATGTTGTTTAAAACCGAGGTTTTACTATTCCCCTCGCCATAAGATTTACAGACGTTTTTTAATTCCAGCAAAGGCTTCTTTGCCAGTTCGTCAGTTCGGCTCATGGTAAGCTCTTTAGGGTTGCTCCCAGTAAAAGGAATAACGGTAGAAGACTTGTTGAGTCCTGGTGGTTTAATCGTGTTAATGGCTAAGCTCATCATTGCCTCCTGGTTACAGTTCTCTGCCAAAAGAAAAGATTTTTTGCAGCGTTTGCATGATACGGTCAAGAAAAAATCCGATTATCCCGATGGTGAGGACAGCCACCATGATACGACCCAGCGAATTGGAACTGCCGTTTTGGAATTCATCCCAGACGAACTTGCCCAAACCTGGGTTTTGCGCCAGCATTTCAGCGGCAATCAACACCATCCAGCCCACGCCCAGGGACAGGCGCATACCGGTAAAAATATAGGGCATGGCGGATGGGATGATGATTTTGGTGATTTGTGTGCCCCAGTTCAGGCGCAACACTTTGCCGACATTGACCAAATCCTTATCTATCGACGAAACCCCAACTGCCGTGTTGATTAAGGTCGGCCACAGCGAACATAAGGTGACGGTAATTGCCGAGGTGATAAACGATTTTTCAAACCAAGAATCATCGTTAACAACATACGCCGCACTGACCACTAAAGTCACAATCGGCAGCCACGCCAGTGGAGAAACGGGCTTAAATATCTGGATCAGCGGGTTGATGGCGGTGTTGATGACCGGGCTCATGCCACATAACAGCCCCAGCGGCACAGCTATCAGCGTAGCCAGCACAAAGCCGGTAAACACGGTGTACAAACTGGTACAGATTTTGTCGATATAAGTCGCACTGCCGTTGTAAGGACGGATTTTGACTTCAGCATCTGGATTTTCTGCCTTTTCCTTTTCGATACGCGCTTCCTGGCGCACATAGTACTCAGCTTGCTTGTTCTTCTCGGCACGATGTTCATCTAACAATCCCATCGCTTCATCCCAAACAGCACTGGGGCCAGGTATCGTACCCAGGGACGTATTAACCTTGGACGCGGAAAAACTCCAGAACCCCAAAAAAAACAGTATGGCAATAAGGGGTACACCCATTATCAAGAACAGTTGCCGAATTTGTTGTGTCGGGTTTTCGCCTGCTGCCATTTTTACAAAAGGGACAAACCAGGTCAGTCCGGTTAAGTTGAAAAATTTAATGAGTTGGTTACTCATGGTTATTACCTTCTATCTATAATATTTCGATAACTTACACTGTCGCCCGTTAAAAAAGGTGCGTCCTTGCACCAACTTGACATCCGGTCTACACGAGGAGAGGAACAACAATCCACAACAAAAACTTTGAACGATTAGCTGTATCTTCTCCACAAAAAAAGTGTGCATCCTTGCACCAAAATGACATCCGAATCTACACAGGAGAGGAACAACACTACACAACAAAAATCTTAGTTAATCTTTCCAAATCGTCTATTTGGATTACCCTGAAATGGGTAGACCAACTAGTCTACAACCTTGCCACTTGTCACTTTTTGCTTACCTTTCAAGCCGATAGTAAATTTGCTTAAGTAATCGTTAGGTTTTGTGCCATCAAACGCAATGCCATCAATAAAGTCGCTGGATGAGGCTTTGAAACCGCTTTCGCCTTCCGCCGGAAAATCGCTGGCTTTAGCTTTGCCTTCAGCGACC
>JAYVGW010000186.1:0-6631 GCA_043771735.1 Methyloglobulus sp. | reverse complement strand
GATCCGAGTTTTGTACTTGCCAGCGAATACACTCAACACCCTATTACCGAGGGCTTTCAGACGATCACCCTTTATCCCGTCGTTGCCGCCCTTGAAATTAACAAGAAAACCGATTACAAGGCTGAAGCTTTACTCAGCAGTGCAATACAATCATGGACAGAAACGGGGGCAATAGAAGGGAAAATACGTTTTGATGCCAACAGCCCAGAAAAACAAGGTCCATTGGCTTTTGCATACGCATTGACTCGAACTATCAATGAAAAAACTCAACAACGCATTGTCGTTGTTGGTGACGGCGACTTTCTATCCAATGCCTACATCGGTAACGTCGGTAATCTGGATATAGGGCTAAGAATGGTTTCGTGGCTCATCCATGATGACCGGTTTATCAATATCCCGGCAAAAATTGCATCCGATAAAAGCCTGCAACTCACGCCAACGACTGTTGCTATCATCGGTTTTGGTTTCCTGATTATTATTCCGTTATTGTTAATTGGTACGGGATTTATAATCTGGCGCAAACGTAAATTACGTTAATGCTATAGCCGTCACATAACATTTGGGGGGTGCGATTAAAAGTGCGGTTTAATCTCAGGCTATTAATTGGGTAGGGTGCGCTGTGCGCATCTTTTCGGCGACAAAGGTGGCGTGTGGTGCGCATAGCACACACATTTATGTTTCGCCGCCTTTCAACGCCAAGTCTTCCGTGGAGAACTTTAAATGCGCCCATCCATAGCCCTACAAACTCACCGCGACGCAATCCGCGAAATCGCTCTAAGTCACCGCGTCAAAAACGTGCGAGTGTTCGGGTCGGTATTGCACGGTGATGATACCGAAGATAGTGACCTGGATTTGCTGGTCGACCCCACGCCGGAAACCACATTGATGGATATTGCCAAAATTCAGGTCGAAGTTGCCCGGTTACTCAACATCACGGTCGATGTGCTGACACCTAGAGCCCTGCCCGACAAATTTAGAGATAGTGTTCTACAAGAGGCCGAACTACTATGATCTATGGTATTTTATCTACAGACAGCATTACATCCCACTGAACGGAGTTGAAAATGAGCTACGCAGAATTAATCGAACAATTACAGACACTCCCCGAAGCGAAACAAGCCGAAGTGTTCGACTTCGTTGAGTTTTTGGCTAATCGTAATCGAGTTGAACCCAGCCAACAGAAAACCCTGGAGGAATCGTCGTTGGCATCACTAATGAAAAATCCACTGGTTGTGACTGATTTCATTCCCTTGAGTCGGGAAGAAGCTAATGCCCGGTAAAGTCTTCTTCTATTTGTTCGACTACTGCCAAAACCTTGAATTTTTCTGTCAGAACCTTGGAAGCTCTGAGGGATCATTCAGCGAATCTCTGAGTACCCGGCTTTTTAAGGGCAGAGTGGAGATGGTTGCTGAGCTGGATAAAAAACGTGAAGCCAGTCGGCAAGTCGCTGAACAGGCTGATTACCAGTTTAATGAAACACAGTTACGGGAGGAAACGGCCGCTCTCTTGCACCGGAATGTCGCAGCTATGAACCTCGATAATTTTGTAGTGCGGACGCAGCGCAAATCGGTAGAAAAATATGCCCAGCCTGAATCATGGCAAAAACTTGGTATAGACGACTTCAACGAATTAATAAACAACGTTGCAGGTCTGCCAACAGAACTGGCTGATGAGGACGAAGAAGGCAAACGCTTTGATATGCTGGTGCTAAGGGCGCAACTTGCCATTCTCCAGGCCAACTCCGATTTCAATAGCCTTCGGGAGAAGATTCGGGCCATCGCCGGTGCCCTGGAAGAACAAGACGCGATTCCTGCGGTTAAGGCTCAGATGCCGCTGATTCAGGCGGTTGCCGGTGATGAGTGGTGGGAAGATGTGACGGTTCCGATGTTGGAAGTGTGCGGAAAAAGCTGCGGGCATTAGTAAAGCTGATTGAAAAGGCCAAAAAGATCGTTGTATATACTGACTTTAAGGATGAACTGGGTGACGAAACGACGATTGACCTGCCTCAAGTTGGCAACGGTATGAACTTGGTTAAGTTCAAAGAGAAAGCCCGGCAGTTTCTCAGGGCGCATGAAAGTCACATTTCTTTACAACGCCTGCGCCGCAATCAACCACTGACGCCATCAGACCTTACAGAGCTGGAGCTTATGCTAATTGAAGCAGGTGGATCAATGGAGCTCATCAATCTAGCCAAGGAACAAAGTCATGGCTTGGGTATGTTCATCCGTTCACTGGTAGGATTGGATAGGCAGTCACTCAGGCAGTCAGCGAGTTTATATCCGGCACCACAGTCACACCGAACCAAATCGAGTTTATCAATCTGGTTGTCCAATATCTAACTGAACACGGTGTAATGGAACCGGACAGGCTTTATGAATCGCCGTTTACCGATATTAACCCGCAAGGGCCGGAAGGCGTATTCTCCTTAGCCAAGGTGGATCAGATGGTTCAGGTACTAGCGGATATTAAGCAAAAAGCGGCTGCGTAGTCCAGCCTATACAAGACCATGATTAACTTTTGCAAGTTACTCAAATGAAGCTTAAGAATGTTTACCCGTTTTATTCGGATCAACGGGTTGGCAAGTTATATAAAACAAATCCTGATTAGCAAGAAACCTTAGCCAGCACCGTCATACCGGCAGGGATGCCGGTATCCAGTCCCATGGACGGTAACTTTACAGGAACTTGTAAGTTGATTCGAAGCGCCGGATGTCTACAAGCTTTCATATCCCTGTGTCTGGATTCCGGCTTCCCTGCCGGAATGACGGACTTTTTGTCACTGGCTGAAACATCTTGCTAATCAGGAAACAAATCACACCTTATAAAGTCGAGTTTCCACCCGATATTAGGGTTATCGGGTTCCAGGTTTTCCGTACAATATCCTTGTTCCGGCAAGTGGGTGTCGATGTTGAGGTCTTGGTTGTTGCTCTGAACTGTCGGGCTCAGAGTCATACATTTGTTGTGTTTTCATAAGATTGTATTTATTGTGTCTGACCCCATTTATTCTTTAAAGAGGAATCAACATTGACGCCATTTAGACCTAATATTATCGATTTTGAAGCATCAGGATTCGGCGCTGAAAGTTATCCTATTGAAGTGGGCGTCGTATTAAGTTCCGGTCAAAAATACAGTGCTTTGATCAGTCCAGCCAGTGATTGGCTGTATTGGGATCAAAAAGCCGAGCAAGTTCACGGCTTGTGTGTTGAAGATATACGTGCCCATGGCAAACCAATAACTACAGTTGTTAGAGAGTTAAATTCCTTTTTAGCGGATAGAACTGTATATAGTGATGGCTGGGTAGTCGATAAACCGTGGCTGTCAAAGTTGTATTATCAATGTGGAATGACACCAAGTTTTTTCTTGAGTCCACTGGAAAACATACTGAAAGAACATCAAATGGATATTTGGACAGAAACTAAATTGCAGGTGATAGCTGAGTTAGCTCTTACTCGCCATCGTGCCAGCACTGATGCCTTGGTTATTCAGGAAACCTTCTTTAAAACTCAGCACAGATGATGTTAAAAAGTCGCGGGTTAAATCTGCATTTTTTTGATGCACTTGTTGGTTTAATGCCTGTGAATCGCCTGTATTTTGGAGTGGCAAACCCAGGTTTGCCACTCCGTCCTATTAATCAAGTTATAGGTTTCACCCTAGGGCAATCGCGCTTAAATTTTTGGCATTTAAAATCAATGTGACACGAATTTAATCTTGTTGCCTTTTCGTGATTCTTCTGCTTTTTTGAAGAATCACAGCTGTAACTGTTTGATTAAAATATGATTATAAAAATCAAGATAATTTAAGTGCGATTGCCTTGGTGTGGGGGCCGATCATGCTTCGACAAGCTCAGCACAAACCCCCTCCACGCCTAAACAGTATTTTCCTCCAACTTGGAATGATTCTGGCCAATCAAAAGATACACCGCAGGCACAACGAATAGTGTGAATAAAGTGCCGATGGCTATGCCGGTGGCGATGACCAGACCTATGTTGAAGCGCGACACCGCGCCTGCGCCGCTTGCGAAAATCAATGGCAATACACCCAGCACCATTGCGGCAGTGGTCATTAAAATAGGTCTTAACCGGATTCCGGCAGCACTTTCTATGGCTGCACGTTTGGATAGGCCTTCCTTTTGCTTGTTATTGGCGAATTCGACGATCAGGATGCCATGTTTACTGATTAATCCCATTAGGGTGACTAAACCGACTTCAGTGTAAATATTCAGTGTCGCCCCACCGATACCCAAGGCAATAAAAACGAGTGCGCCAGCGATGGACATTGGCACTGAGACCAGAATAATCAATGGATCCCGAAAACTTTCAAATTGCGCGGCCAGTGCCAGAAAAATAATGATCAAGGCGAACAGAAACGTAAAAATAAAGCCACTGGATTCCTTGACCAGTTGCCGTGATTGTCCGGCATAATCCACCGTGTAGCCGGGAGGCAATACTTTAGCTGCGGTATTCTTCAAAGAGTTGATGGCATCCCCCAAGGTAACGCCGGGAAAAGGTACACCGGAAATGGTGGCGGCGTTTAATTGCTGGAAGTGATTAAGTGATTGCGGCACGGTTTTCGTGCTGATGGTGGCGATGGTTGATAGCGGGACGGTCGCGCCGTTAGCGGTACGGATGTAGTAGTTAAGCAACTGATCGGCATTGAGCCTGGAGCTTTGCTGTATTTGGGGCGTTACTTTGTAGGATCTTCCGGCCATACTGAAATAGTTGACATAACCACCTCCCAGCATGGATGCCAGAGATGCCCCCACATCCTGCATAGTGAGCCCTAACAGTGCGGTTTTGTTGCGGTCAATTTCAACTTGTGACTGTGGCTGATCGTATTTGAGGTCTGAATCCAGAAAAATGAACATGCCGCTTTTTTGCGCTTCCTGTACCAATTGCTGCGCCACGGTGTTCAATTGATCGAAAGAACCGGTAGTGCCGATTACGAATTGCATCGGCAGTCCGCTGCTGCCCGGTAAAGGTGGTGGCTGGAAAGCGGCGACACGGACGCCGGCAATGTGGTTCATTTCTTCCTGAATAATAGGTTGAAGGTCATTAGTAGTTTGTTTACGTTGATCCCAAGGCTTGAGAACGATACCCGCAATGGATTGGCCTGGGACATTCAGTTGAAAAACGTGATCGCTTTCGGGATGCTGAATAAATTTGTTATAAACCTGACCGGCATAAACCAGACGTTGCTGGAGCGTTGCGTCCGGTGCTGCCGTTGATAGAGTAATAATGACGCCTTGGTCTTCCTGTGGCGCAAGCTCACTATTGGCGCTGCCATAAAGAAAGTAAATGCTGGCGAGTATGATGGCGGCAAATATGGCGGTCACAGGTAAATAGTTGAGCGACCCATGCAGGGTTCGTGAATAGACACGTTGTATCGCAAAGACCCGGCGGTCGATAAAGTCGACGATGCGTTCTTCCCAGCCGGTGCGATCTTGAACATGGGCTTTGAGTAGTCGGGAGGACATCATCGGCGACAAGGTTAGAGCAACAATGGCAGAAACAGTTACCGCACCGACTACCGTAAAAGCAAATTCTGAAAACAACGCGCCGGTGAGTCCGCCTTGAAAACCGACCGGAACATAAACGGCGACTAAAACAATGGTCATGGCGATAATGGGGCCGGTCAGTTCCCGTGCGGCGAGCAGGGAAGCGGGTATCGGCTGCATACCGTCTTCAAGATGCCGGTTGACGTTTTCAACGACAATAATGGCATCGTCAACCACCAGGCCGATGGCGAGTACCAGGGCCAGCAACGTCAGCAAATTAATGGAGAAACCGGCCAGCAACATGATGGTGAACGTACCAATCAGGGACAGGGGAATCGCTATAACCGGTATTAGCACTGAGCGTGGCGAACCCAGAAATGCAAACACGACCAGCGTAACAATCAGCAGCGCTTCGACCAGGGTATGGATAACTTCATTGATAGAGCTATCAACAAATTTCGTTGAATCATAGACAATTTTACCGCTGATGCCTTCCGGCAGCTGGGCTTGAATATCAGGAAGCACTTTACGCACCCGCTCGATAACTTCAAGCAGGTTGGCACTGGGAGCCACCTGTAGGCCGATATAAACGGCTTTGTTGCCATCGAAAGAGACGCTGGATTCGTAGTCGTCAGCGCCTAAGGAGACATTAGCCACGTCTTTCAGCCGAATAATTGCGCCTTCCTGTTGCTTGATGATTAAATTCTCGAATTCTGCGACGGAATGCAGGCTGGTCGATGCGGTCAGATTGACTTGCACCATTTGACCTTTGGTTGTCCCCAGTCCTGCGATGAAGTCGTTCTTAGTTAGCGCTGCGCTGACATCGGATGCAGTCAAAGCGTATGCTGCCAGTTTATTGGGATCCAGCCAGGCACGCAGGGAAAAGTTCTTGCTGCCCAGCAACTCCGCAGTCTGTATACCTTCTACCGCCTGTAATCTGGGCTGTACCGAGCGCGTTAAATAATCGGTGATGTTGTTGGCAGGCAAGACATCACTGGAGAAGCCGATATACATGGCATCAATCGTTTGGCCGATTTTTACACTGAGAACGGGACGCTGCGATTCCGGCGGCAGTTGATTAAGCACGGCGCTGACTTTGGCATTGATTTCTGTCAAGGCCTTGTTGGGATCAAAATTG
>JAYVGW010000185.1:0-4412 GCA_043771735.1 Methyloglobulus sp. | reverse complement strand
TTCCGTCTGTGCCCGATAGACATCCTGTTGCGCTCCCTTTCCTACCGCATAGTACGCCTCGGCGGTTTTCTCGAACTGAACCAGCAGGCGCTTGTTTTTCTCGATAATAGCTATCGATTTATAAATAAAATGGAGATCGTAATAAACCTCTTTGAGGGCGGCCGCTAGTCCGAGCCGGGTCGCCAGATAGGTTTGTTCCAGGATTTCGGCTTCACTGGAAGCAATTTCCCCTTTAAGGCCGAGTTTGCCGGGAAAAGGAATTGCCTGACTGACGCCAACCATCGTTTCCCGTTTTTCCAATTGCCTGTGGCTCAATAGAAGTTTAGGATCGGGCAGGGTTTGTACCTGGGAAATTCTGGCCTGAGCGGATAGCCAACGTTGTTCGGCCGCCTTGATTTCAGGGTTTTCATCCAACGCTTCCTGGATCAGTTGCGCCAATGGTAAAACCTGTTCAACGTTGTTGTCAGCGGCGACAGCAAATGTAGGCCACCACAAGCTGACCCATAGCAAGGCGGATTTCATGATGAACATAAAAAAATAAATGACTATCTGCTTTCTTTTCATCAACTAAATCTCACTAACGCAACGAACAAAACGTCTGAATAACTGAGTATTTCCTGGCAGGCCAGACTCACTCCCACCACACTATCGCATCGTTAGCCTTTGTAGCAATCGACCCGCCTGATACGCCATGCACATCAACCCAAAGGTATGGCAGCCCCTGATCTTGCAACCAGTCAGTTTCCTGGGATTCCTTAAGCATGGCTATCGTTGATGCGCTACCAGCCACGACACAAAATTCACCAACCACACTCACCATCTCAAGATGGCGCACCGGCCATCCCGTTTTAGGATTTAAAACATGACCGTAGCGAACACTATTGGCCAGTATGCAAGGCTCATAATCTCCGCTGCTTGCCAAAGCGCCTTTATACAGCAACAATGTACTCAGCAACGCATCCTTGCTACGCGCATTCCGTATGCCTATCCGCCAGGGACTGCCATCATCACGGGGGCCGATCACTTTAATGTCTCCGCCAAGATTAACCATGCTCAACCTTTTTCATGGAGCCCGTTCTTTTTGCCAACACAGCGGAGTTAATATCAATACAAAAACGACACCCGTTTATTTGCGATACCCTCACTGTAATCAATGATCGTAGAACTGGGTTTATAGGGCTGCTTTTTCTATCCAGCACCCCATAGAGTATGGCTATCGCTGCAAACAACCTGGGGACTCTGGCCCAAATCAATGCAGGTTTAAGGACTTGTCCGTATTTTCTTTTTTGATTCCAAAAGAATGGACGAAAGTACCATGGATAACTGGAAATGGAGTTTTCTGTGATTCTCATAGCACTATCGAAGCAAATATTAATTTTCCGGACATGCCACAAGTCAGAATGGACAATGGCTGATTCGTTCATTCAGCAGGTACATACTTTTTTTAACATCTTGTCAGGTTATTTGAATTTACAATGTTATCCGTCTTAGCCGTAACGCATTGGTAATGACCGAAACCGAACTGAAACTCATAGCAGCCGCTGCAATCATCGGCGAGAGTAAAATGCCAAAAAACGGATACAGTACACCGGCGGCAACCGGAATACCTAAGATGTTGTAGAAGAAAGCGAAAAACAGGTTCTGACGGATATTGCGCATGGTAGCCCGGCTTAAATGACGGGCTTTCGATAGTCCCAATAAATCACCCTTTACCAGCGTGACGCCTGCGCTTTCCATGGCTATATCGGTGCCTGTACCCATGGCAATACCTATGTGTGCCACCGCCAAAGCCGGCGCATCGTTAATGCCATCGCCTGCCATTGCCACGATATGGCCTTCGGCTTGCAATTGTTTAACGATTTTGGTTTTCTGTTCGGGTAGCACTTCCGCTTCAACCCGGTCTATGCCGAGTTTTTTTGCCACTGCATTGGCTGTTGTTTTATTGTCCCCGGTTAACATGACGACTTTGATCCCCGCTTCGTGCAGCGCTTTCAACGCTTCCGGTGTTGACGGTTTAATGGGATCGGCGACACTGATAAATCCGCCGAGCTTCCCGTCCACGGCAACAAACATGACGGTCTGTCCTTCAAGACGGAGCTCGTCAGCCTGTTTATTTAAAGCCGTTGTATCGATATTCTGCGCTTCCATTAATTTGGCATTACCCAGCGCAACCTGACGGTCTGAAATTCTGCCACAAACACCTTGACCGGTTACCGATTCAAATTGTTCTCCGGCGGCCAGCTTGATGCCTTTTTCTTCAGCACCTTTAACAATGGCGGCGGCAAGCGGGTGTTCGCTGGCTCGTTCCAGGCTTGCGCCGAGATACAATATTTCTTCTTCGGAAAAATCTTTGTCGGGTATTACTGATATGAGACGGGGTCTCCCCTCTGTCAGCGTGCCGGTCTTGTCGATCACTAACGTATCCACTTTTTCCATGATTTCCAGTGCTTCGGCATTTTTAATCAGGATGCCCGCTATCGCACCACGTCCGGTTCCGACCATGATTGACATGGGGGTCGCCAACCCCAATGCACAGGGACAAGCGATGATCAATACGGCCACTGCATTCACGACGGCATGGGCCAATCTGGGTTCCGGGCCCCATAGCCACCATACCGCAAATGTAATGATTGCCGTCAGCACCACAACAGGGACAAAGTAACCGGCAACCACATCGACCAGTTTTTGAATGGGTGCGCGGCTGCGTTGCGCTTCACTGACCATGTGTACTATTTGGGAAAGCAAGGTATCGCTGCCAACCCGTTCGGCACGCATCAATAAACTGCCCGTGCCGTTAATGGTTGCGCCTATAAGCGGCATATCGGCAACTTTTTCGACCGGAATCGATTCACCTGTCACCATCGATTCATCGACTGAACTCGTGCCTTCAAGCACGACACCATCAACCGGCACTTTCTCACCGGGCCGCACACGCAAAATATCTCCCGGCTTCACTTGTTCCAATGGAATATCGGTTTCGCTGCCATCGGCATGGTGAAGTCGGGCCGTTTTTGGAGCCAGGCCCAAGAGCATTTTAATCGCACTGCTGGTCTGGCTTCTTGCCTGCAATTCCAGCACTTGTCCTAATAATACCAATGCAGTAATGACGGCGGCCGCTTCAAAATAAACCGCCACGGCGCCATTTTCAGTGCGCATCAGCAGTGGAAAAATCTGCGGAAAAAAAGTTCCTGCCATACTGTAAATCCAGGCAACACCGACACCTAATGCGATCAAGGTAAACATATTCAGACTGCGATGAATAACAGAAGCCCAGCCGCGCTGAAAAAACGGCCAGCCGCCCCATAAAACGACCGGTGTGGCCAAAGCAAATTCAAGCCATTGCAAGGTGTGAATGGTTAAGAAATTACCTATTAATCCCGGCATCAGGTCGTGTGCCATCGCCAGAACGAACACCGGTACCGACAGCGCGGTACTGATCCAAAACCTCCGGCTCATATCGGTGAGTTCGAGGTTTACCTCTTCCTCCCCTGAAACGTCTCGGGGTTCCAGTGCCATGCCGCACTTGGGGCAGGAACCCGGTACATTACGAATAATTTCTGGATGCATCGGGCAAACATACTCAGTACGAATTTCGGGAGCAGTATCCACCACTTTTTCTAATGCCATTCCGCATTTCGGACAACTTCCCGGTTGTTCCTGGCGAACTTCGGGGTGCATGGGGCAGGAATAAATATTTTCATGAGCGTATTTTGTCATTGTCTTGCCCTATAGTTTTCGTAACACGATGAAATCAGAAATCTGGTTTTTATGCTTTTGACATTACGTAGCCAAGTGAGTGGTATTCAGTCTTCTATTCGATGCTAATTTAACCTAAGCACTCCGTTTCCAAAGCGTAGGATTAAGTGTTTGCTTGAAGCTTCATTTTTATTTCAATCCTTCTTTGCTAGGGGGCGGCGGATAACTTTTCTCAGTTCCAGGACAATCAGCGGTATAAATCCAACCCCGATCCAGGCCGCGCACTGATTTAGCATAACCGGTTCGATCCGGAATAGTGTTTGAAACATTGGAACATGGTGTATCGCCAACTGCAAGGCGAAGCTCACTGCCACAATCAGAAATAAGCGCAGGTTGGAAAACAGGCCTATCTGCCAAATGGTGCGCTGCTCGCTCCGTGCGCCGAAGGCGCGCAACAGTCCGGTGATCACCAGGGCGGTAAAGGCGGCATCGCGGGCTTGCTCAAGACTGTTGCCTATTATATAGAATTCATAGGCAAACACGCCGAGAGTGACGCTGGCGGCCAGCAAGCCAGTGAACAGGGTTAGTTTGAGTAAATTCCGGTTGAGTAGCGCCGACTGGGAATGTCGCGGCGGGCGATTCATTACCTCGTGATCAATCGGATCAGTAGCCAGGGCGAGCGCTGCAAAGCCGTCTGTCACCAGGTTGATCCACAA
>JAYVGW010000184.1:0-5149 GCA_043771735.1 Methyloglobulus sp. | reverse complement strand
CAATACGGGCATTGCAACGGACAAGCGTAAGTAAGCTCTGCCAGTAGCCAGCGCGGCAGCGTGATATTAGTTTTGGTTGATCCAGCCATTTTGTAATGCGACCTCAAGGAAAGCGGTAATGTCGTTGGTAAGACCTGTGGTGGCAAATTTTTGTTCAAGCTCGCTGATAATTTGCGCCAGATTGCGGATGCCGTCGCAACATTTCAGGATTTCTGCCGAACTTTGGTTTAATTCCACCATGCCTTCAGGATAAAGGATAACGTATTTCTGCTGCGCTTCTTCCCATTGCAGGCGGTGTAGGGGGGAAAATTTGATGGGGTGGTCTGGATTGATGGTCATTGGCTATCATGTGTAAGACGAAATACAGTAGCCTATTATGCCATTTTTAATCAAACATTTGGTGCAATACGTTGATGCGAATGTGCCAAACTAAACCGTAACCACATTCAATCCAGCCTGCTCGGCTGCGACTAGCTGGCGTTGGTCGGCAGAGATAAACACATCGCATTCCAAAGCCATTGCGCTGCCGATGTGGATGGCATCCATTGCCCGTAAGACATTATTTTCCAGGCTTATTACGGTTTGCGAAAGCACCAAGGGCGTTAAATCGCCGATGGCAATATCTTCCACATCTGACAACAGGGCTTTTTTAAGCTGTTGATATTGCTGATTAGTTATTTTATTTTCACGCTGTAATCGGCAAAATGCCGAGATTAGTTCCGGCACGGCAATCGCCGACAAGCCAATTTCAGTAGCACGTTGACACCAATCCAGCACGGTATCAGTGCCATTTTCGGCAATATAGCGTTTGACGAATGCCGATGTGTCGAAGAAAACTCGCATAAGTCGTTTTTACCGACCTTGTTCACGTTCGTCGAGAATCATCTGGCTAACCGATTCGCCATCCAACACCAAAGGTTGCGCGGTGCGGCGTTTCCATGAAGGCAAATCGGCCGTTATCGGTACAATGTCGGCGATGGGTTTACCGTTTCGCAAGACGCGTACCGCTTCGCCAGATTCAACAAGGTCGAAGAATTGCTTGGCGTTATTACGGACTTCGGTGAAGGAGGCTTGTTTCATTGCTGTCTTAAATGTACAAAATAATGTGCATTATAAGTGAAAAGCTGGGTTATGTAATATTTTTTGTAGCGAAAAGTCAGTCAAACAGTATCTGATTTAGATAACTCCGAATTGCTGGGGTTCGTACCTTTTATGCCCCCTGGGTACACCGCCAACCTACAAAATACCTAATATATGGGATAAAGCGAATCCGCCTTACGGGTTTAAGGGGTTATGGTTATAAGGTCAATATGAGCCATTAATCTCTTTTTGAAGATCCAACATATTCTTCTGGCTAACTTGAATAAGCCCGCGTCTTGGCCGATCTAAATCCATAAGCATAGTGGTTAAAAAAACAACGGCGATTATAAAACCGACCGCTGCCATAGTGGGCCGATGATTAGCGATGGCCGATGTATAACCAATTGAGCAACTTGATAAAATTATCGTAATAATCAATGAAAAATTAACTATCTCCGGGATATGCCTGTTAAGGACTTCATCCCTTGCCCCATAAGAATCGATAAGGTTATTCAGTGCCTGAACATAAAGACCCGTTGTCGTAATTCGATCATCGATTTTCAGCGACTTCATCGCCAAGTCCCATAGTTTAGCCCTTAACTGGCTTGCTTCCTGAAGAAAAAGCTCCCTGCCCGCCATGTTAGCCAGCGAAATTTCTCCAGCCTGGACACGTACATCGACATATTTTTTAAGTGCGGACAGTGTCTCATTCCTTATGGCATCAGGCAGCGAATATGCACGAAGATAAGTCGTACCTATGGCATTCGCTTCCTCTTTCATGGCTTCGTTTCGCTTATCGAAATGTTGCGAGGCAATAGCAAACGTAAACCCTAGCAGCAACGACAGCAATCCAAGCAAAGCACCTTGAATACTGGTCACTTGGGACTTCATTGGATCACTGTAAAGCGTTTGTCTTTTCAATCCAAGTTGGTAACCACCATAACCAACCAGTAACACCGTTGCCAGTAACATTACCGTAATTAAAACACCACTTACGCCGTAAAGTATTTCATTCATCGAAACCTCCTAAATGTGAAGCCTATAACGTATAAAAATCCTACATTGTTGAAAATCTTTCATATCATTTATGTAACTAATTGTTTTTGTGAGCGATGAGCTTCCCTTTGCTCAGTTCCTCACCGTCAACCTACAAAATACCCAACATACGGGATGGATTTAGAAGTCTTTAAAATTATTGCCTTTTAGTGCATGTTCGAGATTTTTCGCAGTATCTGAAAAGGATTGTGTAATTTCTTTATATCCTTCTTCCGAAGGCCAAGGCCAACCCGGACATGAGCCTTGTCCTATCACACCTTCGATAAGTTCGTATTGAAGCCGTGCTTTACCATCTTTAGCTGCGAACCTAATGTGGTATTCTACAGTGCAATTGTTAGAGATAAGCATCCACGGTGCAAGTCCTCTTCCGATTAATGTGCTATCCTTTTCATCAGCAACACGAAAAACTATTCTGCTATCACCATAAGCTCCTGCAAAGTAGTCGCGCGCATTTTGCCAAAGAACATTTTGAGTTTTACCTGGCAACAAAAAATCATATGTGAACTCCTTCTGTACATTATGGCTTGCCATTCCCACGCATCCAACGAGAAACACCAAAATAACCAAAATGCTGTTGTACATCTTCATGGATACTTCCTCAATTTATCTGAAATTTATCTGAATGAATAATAGTTACGCATCAATCATGGTCGAATCATGCAACTGGGAGCTACATAAAAAGAGAGTATAAAATCGCCGAATGCCCAAAGCATGTTAGGTGGATTATAGACAGTAAATGTCTGAAATAGTGTTTGCTTAGGAAAGAAGTACGTTATTCATTCTTTTTTGACCGCGATGGATAAATTTTAGGTTCAAGCTCATTGTTAAACCATTCAGCAAATTTTTCTATCGTAGAAATTGCCTTTAGCAACTTTTCTTCGCTAACACTAACAAGGGGCGCAGTAAACGGACTAAATCCTATTTCGTTAAGAAGATACTCGCTAAATTCACCAATGTATGAAAAGGATTTTAGAATTTCATAATCTTTAGCTTCATATTGTGGACGACTAGTAATTGAGGGTTGATGTTCGATTCGATTACGGGCAAGAATAATCTCTTCGAGAGTTTTTAGATCAACAGGGGCTTTATTGAAGTCTATTTTGAATTGACGGTTAAAATGACAGCTGTAGCCCCAAAACCAACCTTTTGTTTTAAAAGTGCTCTTACATTCATCGTCAACTGGAATGCGACTTTGCTTTGTCCATGTTTTTAAATATATATGCAGAGCAGACATAAGCATGGAAAGATACATTAATCTGATTGTATCAAGAGACTCGGCAGCTTCAATATATTCAGTTTCAAAGGCTGGCCCATTATCTTCATCGCTGCTGTTCAACAGTAAAAATGGTTCTTCTTCATTTTCAATTTTTTGTATTCGCTCAATGTACGGAGCAGAAGTCACGCAATAGAGTTGGCGAATAAATGCTGTCCGGTCTTTTAAAAAATAAATAACATCCATTACATATTCGATAAATTATTTACATTAAAATACGGCGGCATTTTACTAATATAAGCCATATACATCGCATCCGCCATCGACCACAAGACATCCAGTTTAAACTGCAATATCTTGATCATCCGGTCTTGCTGTTCGCGAGTCTTGTACCAATCCAGGGTTATAGCCAAGCCGTGTTCGACATCGCGGCGGGCTTCGGTCAGGCGTTTGCGGAAATAAGCGTAGCCGTCCTTATCAATCCAGGGATAATGTTCCGGCCAGTTGGCTAGGCGTTGCTGGTGGATTTTGGGGGCGAACAGTTCGGTCAACGAGGAACTGGCGGCTTCGTGCCATTCAGCCCCACGGGCGAAGTTGACATAGGCATCGACGGCGAAACGCACGCCGGGCAATACATGCCGTTCGGAAACGACTTCTTCCTGGGTTAAGCCGACAGCGATGCCCAATTGTATCCAGGCTTCAATGCCGCCGGGTTCGCCGGGCCCGCCGTCGTGGTCGATGATGCGTTGAATCCATTGCTGGCGGGTGGCACGGTCTGGGCAGTTGGCCAGGATGTTGGCATCCTTGCGGGGAATGCTGACCTGGTAATAAAAGCGGTTGGCAACCCAGCCCTGGATTTGCGCCTTGTTGAGCTTACCTTCGTTCATCAACACGTTGTAAGGGTGGTTGATGTGGTAATACTTTTCCATGCCGCGCAGTTGGGCTTCGAATTCGGTGCTGGTCCAAGGTTGTTGTTCAATAGTATTCATGTGTTAATTTTATTGTTCGTGATTTGTAGGTCATATTGCCGCGAAGCGGTTATGTGACAGTTAAATGTCAGGTAGCGCAAGCGCAACCTGAACTAAAGGCCTGCGCGTAGCCACCAGACACCCCAACTTCCCACAGATCCGATTACGCTATTGTTAATTTTGCCTACGAAATTTGGCTGAATTCTTGTACGAATTGACTGGAGGAAAGGATTCGGGTTGCGGCAAGTGATTCGAGCTTTTCTTTTCTGCCCCCTTTTACAAATGCCTTTTGATCTTCTGTTACAAAGACCTCTCGGCATTCTCGTGCGTGGGCAGACAGAATCATAGCGTCTCGAAGCTGATGTTTCTGGCCCTCTGATAGATTGGAGCGGTCTCGTGGAAAACTGCCGTCCGTAATTATTTTAAGAATTTCCTCAAATCTTAATCCTTCGTCATCGCCAGACCAGAGAGCCTGATCCCACTCGCTCTCGTCCCAAACACCTGATTCGACTACGTGGTTAAGCGACTTCAACTCGACCTCGAAATCCGTACCCGCAGCTTCCCGGACGGAGACCGTTACATACGCAACGTGCCATCCGGTGCGAAGCGCGAGCTGTACAGCAGGGCTATTCGGTTTCTCTGTTGTATCGAAAGTTACTTTACGCATTCTGTTAACATTGACGCATAACGATTGAATAAAGGGGCGCACTTTAGCGCGTCCCGCTTGAATGATGGGTTGGACGAAGCCGCTAACGCGGAGAAAAGCGCCGCCGCCCGATTAATCGATAAAATGTAACCTCAGGCCCTAAATCACAATGGGACCCTCAACAAC
>JAYVGW010000183.1:0-3933 GCA_043771735.1 Methyloglobulus sp. | reverse complement strand
GTTCAGCGCCGACGCTGGATGCGGCAATACGCGCCCATACCAACGTAACCTTGAGCGATGCGGACATCGCCCAAGTGGCGGCGTATGTCCAGCAAGTGGAGGCCGATAACGGAACAGGCGACGGTTTGCTGGGACAGTATTTCGATAATGCTGGCCTAAAAGGCACGCCGGTATTGAATAGGTTAGAAGCTGTTAATTTCGATTGGTCGACTGGTTCACCAAAAAGTCCAATAGTGTCGGCAGATAACTTCTCCGTGCGTTGGAAGGGTCGAATTGAAGCCCCATTAACTGGGGCGTATCAGTTCCGAGTTATATCGGATGATGGTGTACGCCTAAAAATAAAGGGCAAGCAACTGATTAACAACTGGACAAAACATAGATTGACTGCCAATACCAGCCGTTATATTAAGTTAACTGCTGGAGCCAAGCACAATCTGGTTATGGAATACAATGAACAGAGTGGTAGTGCGACAGCAAAACTTTTATGGAAAACGCCAGGAAAGAAAGCTTTTGTAGCTGTCCCTTTGGGTCGCTTGTATTCAGGCGTTAATCGCGTTAATCGTAAGGCATCAAGAAAACGTTGAGCAAATTTCTATTGATCCGGCCTTTAGAAGTTTTAAACGGCATACTTGACCCGCTTACCCTGAAAGAAGCTGCGTACGCGTTCAGGATTCGACCCCAGCATGTCCATATGTTGATTGGCGGCAGCGCGAAGCTTGGCTTTCGTCCTGACCGGCACTCTCTTGCCGATGGCTTGTTTGAGGTCTGCGTTCAGGCGTTCCTCCGGATTGAGTTCAGGGCTGTAACTGGGCAGGTAGAACACTTCGATTTTATCGGTGCGTTCCGCCAGCCAAGCCTTGACGGGCGTTGAGTGGTGGACAAAATAGAGGGATTGGTTAGCGCGGCATGGCAAATTCAAAACTGCTGAGTCACAAGGAAAAGCCATACCGACGATTCTGGCATGGCTTATGCGATTTTTATTGGCAAACACCCCTGGCAATGAAATCAAACTGGCGTTTTGTATCTTGTGACATGTCATATCCATCCCAATAAGTTCTCATTAACACCCTCTCCAAAGAGGGAGAACAAAGGAATTCATATAACAGCTTTTTGCGATTAGCATCACTTCACTGCCAATTCAATCTGACTTGTAATATCACCAAAACGATAAATTAAGGAACACTGTATTTAGGTTTGTTGTTCTCGATCAACACGACAGCATGCACTGCTACGCCTTCTTTGCGGCCTTCAAAACCCAGTTTTTCTGTGGTGGTGGCTTTTACGTTGACTTGGTCGATTTCGACTTGCAAATCAGCCGCTATGTTGTCGCACATGGCGGTTATATACGATGACATTTTTGGCGCTTGGGCGACAATGGTAATGTCTGCATTACCTAAGCGATAGCCTTGCTCCTGAACGATACGGTAAACATGCCGCAACAGCACCCGGCTGTCAGCGCCTTTGAAGTCGGGGTCGGTGTCGGGAAAATGTTTGCCAATGTCGCCTAACGCCGCCGCCCCTAACAAAGCATCGCACAGCGCATGTAACACCACATCACCATCGGAATGCGCTTCCAGGCCTTGTCCGTAAGGGATTTTTACGCCGCCTAGAATGATGTGGTCGCCGTCATTAAAGCGGTGTACGTCGTAACCTTGTCCTACTCGTATCATTGTCGCTCCATATAAAACTGTGCTAACGCCAGGTCTTCAGGCCGGGTGATTTTAATATTGTCGGGTCGGCCTTCGACGATTTTCGGTTTTAAGCCCATTAACTCTAAAGCACTGGCTTCGTCTGTGACCGCTGGATTACCTATGGCTTCTTCCAGTGCCGTTTTCAACATGCCGTAACGGAACATTTGCGGGGTTAATGCTCGCCAGATAAGCCGTCTATCCAGAGTCCCGAGAATGTCAAAACCCTGTACGTTTTTCAGGGTGTCGTGGGAAGACAAGGCCAAGATCCCGCCAACGTCATCATTTACCAGCGTATCGATTAATAGCTGTATATCTTCTGTGGTCAAACAAGGTCTGGCAGCATCATGCACCAACACCCAATCGTCATCGTTGGCCTTGCCACGTATCGACTTCAGGCCAGATAGCACCGAATCCGCCCTTTCCTTCCCGCCCGGCGCGGTGATGATAAGGTCATGCTTTGCTATCTCAAGCTCGGGCCAGTAGGGATCTTCTGTGGAAATGGCAACGGCGACGGCTGCAAATACATTGGCTTGCAACAAGCGTGATAAGGTATGTTCAATGACGGTTTTTCCCGCCAACTCCAGATATTGTTTGGGGCGGTCGGCGTTCATACGTTTGCCTACGCCTGCGGCGGGGACGACTGCCCAAAAGTTTATAGTTTCTTTCATTGCAATATTTTAGTAAACCGCGTCATGATCACCTACATTGATGGGAATAATTTGTTCGTCCTTTATCAGCAATTCCAAGGTAATACGATAAGACAGGTTAATCGAAACCGAATGCAAATCTTGCCATTTGCCATGTAAGGGATGTAAGCGTAAAGACGGATGAAAAGGATTCGCTTCTAGCAATTGCAAGGTTTTCAAATATTGTTGCCGCAACCCAGGATGCCTTTTCAAAAACCGCGCCGCTTTGCGGTTATATTGCTCAGTAAAAACTAACGTATAAGGCATTAAAGATTGTCTAAGCGCGCCAAATGCGCTTCGGGGGATTCCTTAACAAAACGCCCGGCAACCAAATCAGCCTGAGTTTGCGCCAACGCCGCATCCAACTCACATTCGCGGAGATAATGATAATGGGCAATCTCCATGACTACGAATTTATCCTTGCCCCGAACAGAGACAATGGCTTCCGGTGAATCGCCCAAGGCGGTTTCAATAGCGGCAATACCTTTGGTTTTTAAATCGTTGGCGCTGATGTGTGACATAATAGAATCCTGATGCACAGATTAATAATGCTATTTATCATATTATTAATCATGCGATTAAGCAATAACCTAAGAAAATGATATGCCGTAATAGCGTTATTTAAGGATATTTTTAGTAGAAGCCTTTGGTTTTTGAGATGCTAAGGCAATCTCAATCGCCGTTTCAAGGCGCACGACACGTAGGGTCAAATCTTCAATCCGCATTTGTTGTCCTTTGATAGTATCGGCCATGCGTTCCACCTTATCGTCCATTTTTATCACTGTGGTTAATACATCCCACACTTTCTCCGAAATGCCCATAGCCTTATGTCTAATTAGTCTATACGGTTTGCTTATCGCGTTTGAAACCGGAATCCAACTCCGCCAGGCGCTGTTCCGAAGCGGCAACGAAAGCCAACGCATCATCAATGGCTTGTTCAGTTTTGGCGGTGATTTTGACCACCTGATCCAACAACCCTTCCAATAAATCCTGATCTTCCGATGCGGAATAACTCTCCCCCGCACGGCGCAAGAATTCACCCGTAGAAAGCCCAGCCGCCTTGGCTTTGGCGGTCAGTTGTTGTTTCTGGAATTTCGTTACCAGAACCGGGATACGTTCAGTTGCAGTCGTCATGGCTACTCCTCATGAATATGGTCAGCACATGGTCATAATAACAGGGGGCAGATTTTTTGCAATTGGATTTTTGGATGTAGACACCATCTCTCCAAATCAAACGCAAGCGGTTAAAGGGCCACTTGAGGTTGATAGGGTTGTTGGTGTTTCAAGACACCAAAACAAATTTGTACCAGTTTTCTCATCGCCCGCGCCTAACGCGGACATCTGACCGATCACCGTCGTACTATGGAACACTATATAATATATGCAAGCAGGGTTGGAACATTTGAAAAAATCACAAGAAATCTGCATTGAAGACGAAAAGCGATTGTCACCATTAGTCAATGGGCATATCAATGTGCTGGGGCATTACTCATTTACATTGTCGGAACTGGTCAAGAAAGGCCAACGCAGGCCGCTAAACCCGCCATCTGACAATG
>JAYVGW010000182.1:0-4478 GCA_043771735.1 Methyloglobulus sp. | reverse complement strand
TTGACATCGACCAGGCCAGGATCAAGGCTAAGGTACAACACAAATACAGGATGCCGTCCATTAAACAAGACATCCTGGAATGCCTGCCTGACCGCATGGGCGATCAATTTATCCCTTACCAATCGGCCGTTCACGTAGAAAAACTGCATGTCTTGCTGGCTACGGGAAAAAGTCGGCAGCCCTACCCAACCCGTCAATTGCAATCCTGATGAAGCAACGTCTATTATTATCGAATTTTCCAAGAAAGCGGAACCTAAAATCCCCGCAATTCGCTGTTGTTGTTCGGATTCTGTGGTCGCTTGCGGGAGTTGGAAAATTTCCTTTTGGTTATGGGACAAGGAAAAGCCAATATCAAAACGGCTAAGTGCCATTCGTTGAACCAGCGCATCAATATGGGAAAACTCCGTTTTCTCGGTTTTCAGGAATTTGCGGCGGGCGGGCGTGTTATAAAACAAATCCCGCACATCAACCGTCGTTCCTTGGGGATGGGGATCAGGTTGCAGGTCAAAATCTTGCTCAGTGCCATCCGTGGACACCCGCCAAGCACAATCTGCTTCAGCCACGCGGGAAATCAAGGTAAGCCTGGAAACGGAACTAATGCTGGGCAATGCTTCGCCGCGAAAGCCCATGCTGGCAACGCGTTCAAGGTCCTCAAACGACGCTATCTTGCTGGTGGCATGGCGGGACAGCGCCAAGGGCAAGTCTTCCTTGACGATACCGCAGCCATTATCCCGGATTCGGATACGCCCTGCCCCGCCTTGTTCGATGTCGATGTTAATCTTAGTCGCACCGGCATCAAAGCAGTTTTCAACCAGTTCTTTAACCACCGACGAAGGCCGCTCGACCACTTCACCTGCGGCAATCTGGTTGATAAGCTGGATGGGGAGTATTTGAACGCGCATCTGTCGGCCTGAAACAAAAGCGTCATTCTATACGACCGGATGCAGACTGGGTAGTGGAAGTGTTATGTCGCTCGTGGCTGGTTTGCAGTAATGTTTTAAAAATATTCGAGCTACTGAAACTCATTCCTATTTTGGTCTAAAGCAATGTTGGTTATCCGCTGTGATGTAAAAGCCTTCAGCGTCACGTCAGACAAATCAAACGAAGGTTCATTAAATTCCGCCACAACACTGGATCGTTTAGTAGCAGGATCCGCCTTTTTAGTTTGATACCGGCTTGGTCGTTTGCTGCGGGATTCTGAAACAAAGCCATGTAAAACAAAGCCACGTAAAAAATAACCCAAAACGATACCTGCAACAAAATAGCAGGCTGGGTTAGTTTTGATTATTTCAAAAATAGCACTTATATCCATTAACTTAGCTCCGTGGCCTACAACTGGTTGTTTAACAATATGCCTAAAACCTTAACAAGTCATTAGGGAATCTCTAATAATCCCCTCTCCCTCTGAGAGAGGGCTAGGGTGAGGGGAATAACTACTTGATTTTAAAGCCCTCATCCCAACCTTCTCGGCAACTGCTGAAGTACAGGACGTACTGAATGCAGCAAACGCAGGAGCAGTTTGTCGTCCTGCGTTGCCCTACTACCTACATCCATGTAGGCATCCCAAAGGGAGAAGGATTTTTTTGAATTTTTAGAGGTTACCACTATTAAAGCTTTGCCATTCTATTGGTTTCAGCCGGTTCTAAGCGTTCAAAGTAATTGAGCACACCGTTAAAAATAGCATTAGCCATTTTTGTTTGGTAACGGTTACTCAACAAATTAAGTTCATCCGAAGGGTTCGAAATAAAAGCGGTTTCGACCAGAATGGATGGGACATCAGGCGATTTTAGCACCACAAAACCGGCTTTCTGGACAGTGCTGTAATGCAAGGAGCCTATGTTTTGGAAGTTTTTCAGCACATTACTGGCAAGGCTTACGCTTGCTTGTTGGGTTGCCGTTTGCGACAAATCCAGCAACACCGATGCCAGTACGTCCTCTTTATCATCCAGATTGACACCGCCTACTTTTTCCCTGGCATTCTCGCTATTAGCCAACCATCGGGCTGCTTCGCTTGAAGCACCGTTTCTGGACAGAGTAAAAACGGAAGCGCCTTTTACCTCGGCATTTTGAAAGGCATCGGCATGAATTGAGATAAATAAATCGGCTTTGGCTAGTCGGGCAATCTTCATTCTTTCCCGCAACCCGACATAATAATCGCCCTTACGCACCATTTTTGCCTTCATCCCAGGCTGGCCGTTGATTAACGCTTCAAGTTTTTTTGCGATGGCTAAAGTGACTTGTTTTTCATGCGTCCCATTTGGCCCTCTTGCGCCTGGATCATCGCCGCCATGACCTGCATCAATAGCGATTACAAAGCGCTGTTTTTTATTCCCAGCACGTTTGCTTTTGGAACTGGACGTTTTTGTCGTTGCTCCGGTTTGTTCATCGCGGTCACTTGATTTGCTGTAAGCCAGTTTTTCTGTGGTTTGTTTACCCTTATCAACAACGGTTGCCGAGTTTTTGTTGAGTAAATCAATAATTAAATGCTGGCTATCTGAGTTATTGGTAGCCAGTTTATGGCTTTTTGCAGTCACATTTTGTTTCAAATCAATCACTATCCGCAAATCAGTGTCATTTTTTGCAGCGGCACGTACGTGTGCAAACAAGGGGTGCGATGCAGAGGGCTGACTTAACTTACGGTTTGCTTGCGCATTTTTGACATCAATAACCAAACGCGACGGATTATCCAGCACGAAAACCCGGTGCTTAGGTGAGGATGTCACATCAAATATTATCTTTGCTCGGTCAGCTTCAGATGCATAACGTACTGAACCAACACGTATTTGTTGGGCGTACCCCGGTACTGAAAATATCAGGATGAAAAACACAAGAAAGATTTTTTTACAGCCCTGCCACATAGCCTAACTCACAAAGTGATAATCTGAATGAGATTATAGCAATATGTTGTTGTTTTTAAATAGCTAGATAAAGTTTTTTTTATAAAACCGGATACAGTTCACAAAATTAACTTATTTCCACTAGCCGTCCAGCGTTATGTACAGCTAATGTAATCACGGTATCCGGTTCTGGTAAAAGACCTTTGCCCTTATCGGGCCATTCTATAAAACAGATGCTGTCTTGGTCGAAATAGTCCTTGATGCCTATCCATTCCAATTCTTCTGGATCATTAAGCCTATATAAATCAAAATGATAAATTTTTTGTCCTGCTATCGTGTACTCTTCCACCAAGTTATAAGTTGGGCTTTTGACCGTTCCTGCGTAACCTGCGGCACGTAAATAACCCCTTACCAAAGTCGTTTTGCCTGCCCCAAGCTCGCCATAAAGAAAAATTAGGCATTTTGAAGGTAATAAATGATAAAGTTCGGCACCAAATTGCTCGGTTGCTTCGGTATTATGCAAAAACTTTTGCATTAGTTGACTAGCTGCCTGAGGTAAGGCATCAAATCACTGGCCAGCAATCCTCTTTCCCCTGCTTGTACAGCGGCAAGATCAGCCGCCATGCCATGCAGGTGAACCCCTTGTTGCGCGGCATCTTTGGGCGAAAAGCCTTGCCCGATCAAACCAGCAATAACGCCAGCAAGCACATCCCCCATACCGCCCGATGCCATGCCCGGGTTTCCCGTTGTGGACACGGCTATCTCATCATAGCCCGCTATCAAGGTGCCTGCGCCTTTAAGGACAGCAATACCGCCATATTTCGTTTGGATTGCCGCGACGGCAGCATAGCGGTCTTGCTGTAGTTCTGTGATAGCACAGCCCAATAGCCTTGCCGCTTCGCCAGGATGCGGGGTTAGCACCCAGTTTTGGTGCCGTTCAGAGACAAGTGCCAAAAGGTTGAGGCCATCAGCATCAATGACCAACATTTTTGATGATTTTAGCGCAGCGATAAACAACTCTGCCGCCCACTTGCTTTGGCCCAGTCCAGGCCCTACGACAATAACATCGGCTTTATCGAGCAACGCCGAAAGCTGTTCCGCATTATTGACGCCATGGCACATTAATTCCGGCCTGCCCAGGTTCAATAAGACGGCGTGTTCGGGATGCGTTGCCACGCTCACCAAACCAGCACCCACGCGCAATGCGGCTTCGCCAGCCATTCTGGCCGCCCCCGAATAGCCACGGTCTCCGCCCACTATCAACACATGCCCGTTATCACCTTTATGGGCGCAACGGTTGCGGGACGGAAAGGTTTTTTTAATAACCCGATAAACGTTGCTTGCAACGTTTTTGAAAATTTCTTTAGGCACTGATAAGGATGAATAAATAATTTCACCGCAATAATCCGCCGCCAATCCGGTAAACAGGCCCTGCTTCAAGCCGATAAAAGTCACTGTACACGAGGCTTTTACCGCACAACCCATAACGCTGCCGGTATCAGCATTCAACCCCGACGGCACATCAACAGCAATAACATGAGGTTGGCTTTTATTGATAGAGTGAATGGCTTGTGCATACTCTCCCGCAACGGGTTTGCTTAATCCTGTCCCTAACAACGCATCAATGATCACATCCGCTTT
>JAYVGW010000181.1:0-11244 GCA_043771735.1 Methyloglobulus sp. | reverse complement strand
CAATTTTTGCAGCGTGGGCAGTAAATAGGCGGCGGTCTTGCCGCTACCCGTTTCGGCGCTAACCAGACAATCCCTATTGGCAAGCGTGGGAGGGATGGCTTGCTGTTGGACGGGGGTAGGCGTTTCATAGCCTATTTTCTCAATCGCCTTAAGCAAGCGACTGTCCAGTTCAAATTCGGCAAATGAAGGTGTAGCGTTTGGGGAATTTTGCATTAAACTTAAAGGAGTTGAGCGGGGTCAAGGAGCAAAGAGTCTTCGGGTTATTATAAACTTATTGTAGTAAGCTTATGATTAAATCACTTTGTGACTGCCGCATGGCAATAACCGTTAAGCTTAGACCAACCATTCTTACGAGGTTACCTTATGATACCGATCCGAGATACAGCGCCATGTAATTCAACGCCTTACGTCACTTGGAGTTTGATGGCGATTTGTATTTTGATTTTCCTCGTCATGCAGGTTATTCCCTATGAATTGAGCTATAAGTGGATTTATCTTTATGGCATGGTGCCAAACCGTTATGCCAATCCGCAGTGGGGGTTGGCTAATGGAATGCCTTTTGATGGCTATTTGTCATTTTTGACCAGCCTATTCCTGCATGGAAACTGGCTGCACATCATCTTTAACATGTGGTTTATGTGGATATTTGCAGACAATATTGAAGACAGGATGGGCAGATGGCGGTTTATCGCCTTTTACCTGATATGCGGCCTGCTGGCAACCGCGATGCAATGGTACGCTGCGCCTACCTTGCAGATACCCGTTGTCGGCGCTTCAGGCGCAATAGCTGGCGTAATGGCGGCATATTATTTTCTCTACCCGTTTGAGCGGGTGATCGTGTGGTTTTTCCCGATAGTCGTGCAGTTGCCAGCGGTCACTTTCTTGGGGCTTTGGGTTATATACCAGCTTTATTCCATTACGACCGCTACTTTTGTTCCAGGGGAGGCATCTGACTCCGCCTTGTGGGCGCATATTGGCGGGTTTATCGCCGGGGCCATCTTGCATCGCTTTTTTCTGCGAAAAGATGAGGTGGTTTAAGTGCTTTCAAGCTATAATTATGCTATTAAAAATCAACTTATCAGAGTAGATAAAGCCGTTGGTATCGGGTCGAAAATCTGCTTACATTCTTCTCAGGAATCCTACAAAACCTTATGAAAAAACTAAATTTCTTCTTAGTAAAACTGCTTCAATTTGTTGTTTTTGCCGTGTTCACCTTCGTGGTTTTGGCCTATTTTGGCGCGATGGTGTTGTTGCCGTTGGATGCGGTTGCAATCCTCGTTAAATTGATGGGCGTAGTGGGTATTCACGGCTTCATCGGCGCACTGATTGCGATTCCTGCGGTGGGTTATCTGTGCCTGATGGTCTACAAAATCCCAGGACTTTGTAAGATGATTGTGGATACCGGTGTTGATTTGATCAAGACGGGTAAGGCTAAGGTTGATGCGTTTAATCCGATTGCTGATGCGGTAAAAGGCTAAAAGCACAAAATCTGCTGTTCGCACACCGACCATCTCTTCTGCTTTCCGTTCCGTTTTTTTGATTTTGCGGCTTAGTAAAAATCCGCATGTCCTTGTTTTTATTAATTAACATGCCATGACTGTCCCCCATATCGGTTTCATCAGCCTAGGTTGCCCCAAAGCCCTGGTTGATAGCGAACGCATTCTGACCAAGCTCCGTGCAGACGGTTACATTATCTCGCCCAATTATAAAGATGCCGATTTAGTCGTGGTCAATACCTGCGGCTTCATTGATGCGGCGGTGGAAGAATCCCTGGACAGCATCGGTGAAGCATTGGCGGAGAATGGTCGGGTCATCGTCACGGGTTGTCTTGGAGCAAGGGAAGATGAGATTCGAGCGAGGCATCCGCAAGTCTTGAAAGTCACTGGCGCACATGCCATTGATGAAGTCGTCGCCTCTGTGCACGAACACCTACCGCCCAGGCACGACCCGTTCACCAGCCTGTTGCCGCCACAAGGTATCAAGCTCACGCCCAATCATTATGCTTATTTAAAGATAAGCGAAGGTTGCAACCATCGCTGCACGTTTTGTATCATCCCGTCCATGCGCGGCGATTTGGTCAGTAGGCCGATAGACGATGTTATGGTGGAAGCCGTGCGTTTGAAGGATGCTGGCGTTAAAGAATTGCTGATTGTGTCTCAAGATACCAGCGCGTATGGCCTGGATTTAAAGTACCAGCCGCGATATTGGCGTGGCCGTTCGGTAAAAACCCGTTTTTATGATTTGGCTGAGGCATTGGGCGATTTGGGCATTTGGGTGCGTATGCATTACGTTTATCCTTACCCCCATGTTGACGATGTAATCCCGCTGATGGAGGATGGCAAAATCTTGCCGTATCTGGATATTCCCTTTCAACATGCCAGCAGCCGGATATTAAAGCTGATGAAACGCCCTGCCGCCAGCCAGAACAATCTGGAACGCATCAAGGCATGGCGGGAAGTCTGTCCAGACATTACCTTACGTAGCACGTTTATTGTCGGTTTTCCCGGCGAAACGGAACAAGAATTTGAAGAACTGCTGGATTTTCTGGATGAAGCGCAGTTGGACAGGGTAGGGTGCTTTGCTTACTCGCCCGTCAAAGGTGCAGTCGCCAACGACTTACCTGATTCAATCCCAGAAGAAGTCAAACAAGAGCGCTTGGCGCGTTTCATGGAACGCCAATCCGAAATCAGTGCTGGACGCTTACAGCAACGCATCGGCGACATCGAAACCGTCCTGATCGACGAAGTGGTAGAAGAGGGCGCGGTTGCCCGTAGCCAGTCAGATGCGCCGGAAATCGACGGGCAAGTCTTCATCGACGGCGCGACCCATCTTAAAGTCGGTGAATTTGTTACCGTTGAAATCGAAGAAGCTGACGAGCATGATTTGTGGGCGCATTTGGTTTAGGCTGTTTGATATTACGAACAAAGCAAAACCCTAAGTCGTCAAGACGTTCAAAATTGCCATTATTGCCAAGATGGTATAAATATTGCTTTATTTTTGGGCTGATTATTAAAAAAGCATTTTCAACGCCTAATAGTCACCATTTAAGTGCAGGCTTTCGACGCTTTGCACCAAAAATAAGCAATCCAATTAAACAATAAACTATACGAGGAAGTTATGCAGTTAGGAATGATCGGTCTAGGTAAGATGGGTGCCAATATGGTGAAACGGTTGATGGCTGGAGGCCATAGCTGTGTCGGTTTTGATGTCAACATGGCCAACGTGGAAAACCTAAAAAAAGAAGGGGCGCAAGGTGCCGCTACGCTGGAAGAGCTGGTCGCCATGCTGCAACCCCCCCGTATTGTCTGGTGCATGGTGCCTGCGGGTGATTTGACTGAGAATACGGTATTGGCATTGTCTGAGCTGCTGGATAAAAATGACATCATTATTGATGGCGGCAATTCATTTTATAAAGATGGTGTGCGTCGGGCAAAAACCTTGGCGGATAAGGGTATCCACTATGTTGATGTCGGCACTAGCGGCGGTGTGTGGGGAGTAACCCGAGGTTATTGCTTGATGATCGGCGGTGCAGCGGAGGCCGTACAATTGCTTGACCCCATCTTTAAAACGCTGGCACCCGGCAAAGGCGACATTCCTTTAACGCCCGGACGTGACCACCAAAGCGGCACGGCGGAACTGGGCTATTTACATTGTGGCCCGGTCGGCTCAGGCCACTTCGTAAAAATGATCCATAACGGCATTGAATATGGGATGATGAAAGCCTATGCGGAAGGCTTCGACATTATGCGAAACGCCACGTCCACAAATCTACCCGAAAAACACCGTTACGACCTCAATCTTACCGAAATTGCCGAAGTCTGGCGCCGAGGTAGCGTGATTGAATCCTGGTTATTGGACTTAACCGCCATTTCCCTGGTTGAAGACCCCGAATTAGCTGGCTACTCAGGTTATGTGGAAGATTCCGGCGAAGGCCGCTGGACGGTGATGGCCGCTGTTGAAGAAGCGGTGCCGGCGCATGTGTTGACTGCGGCACTGTATTCCCGTTTTCGTTCGCGGCAACCAAACACTTTTTCCGACAAGATTATTTCAGCCATGCGTAAGCAATTCGGTGGCCATATTGAAAAAAAATAAGCCGAATGTGCTACCCCTTACTATTGGAGCGTACAAGTGCCTGATATAAAACATGACAACCCCCTTACCGCCGGAATCAATATAACGCATGCACCACAACCATGCACGTTAGTGATCTTTGGCGGGGGTGGAGACCTGACTCGGCGCAAACTGCTGCCTGCTATCTACAACCAAGCGCTGGAAGGCGAATTGCCCGCTAATTTTGCCGTGTTGGGTTTTGCGATTGAGCAAATGGATGATGGACAGTATCGCGACTTTGCCCGTAAGGGGATTGAGGAATTTTCCAGGCAAGCGTTAGATCCCGGGTACTGGCCGGATTTTGAGCGCTGTCTGCATTACTTGCAAGGCTCTTTTGATAACCCCGAGGCTTATGTCCAACTCGCAGAGCGCCTAAAAGAGATCGAAGCCAACTTTGCCATCCCAGGTAACCGGGTATTTTATTTGGCGATCCCGCCCGCGCTCATTGAAACTTGCGTTGGCCAGCTCAAGGCGGCTGGCCTTGTGATGCCCGTTGATGAGCATAGCCCGTTTTCGCGGATAATCGTGGAAAAGCCCATCGGCAGGGATCTTGAAAGCGCCCGTAAGGTGAATGCGACCTTGTCACAAAATTTCCATGAACAACAAATCTACCGCATTGACCATTACCTGGGCAAGGAAACGGTGCAGAACATCTTGGCGATGCGCTTTGGCAACGCCATCTTTGAGCCATTATGGAACGCAAAGCATATCGACCACGTACAAATCACGGTGGCCGAAGAAGAAGGCGTGGGTACGCGCGCGGGCTATTACGACAGCGCCGGTGCACTGCGCGACATGATACAAAACCATATCCTGCAATTGTTGACCCTTATCGCCATGGAGCCGCCCTGGATCATGGATGCCGATGTGATTCGCGACCATCGCCAGGACATCCTCAACTGCCTCAGGCCGATTACCAGTGAGAATTTCGACCAGCATGTCGTGCGCGCCCAATACGGCCCAGGCTTCCATCATGGTGAAGATGTCCCAGGCTATCGCCGTGAACCGGGCGTTGCGCAAGATTCCATCACGGAAACCTATATCGCACTAAAGCTGTTTATCGACAACTGGCGTTGGGCTGGTGTGCCTTTTTACATACGTACCGGCAAGCGCATGCCTAAACGCGCCAGTGAAATCGCTATCCAATTTAAAAGCGTACCTCCCATTTTGTTCAATGCTAACCACGACCAGCCTTTGGAACCCAATGTGCTGGCCTTGAGCATCCAGCCCAATGAAGGGTTATCGCTACGCATTGCGACCAAATTGCCGGGTACTAAGCTCAAAATTTTTCCCGTTAAAATGGATTTTCGCTATGGTTCAACCTTTGGCGAACAATCGCCAGAAGCTTATGAACGTCTGCTCCTGGATGTCATGGCAGGCGATGCCACCCTGTTTATGCGCCGCGATGCGGTCGAATCGTCTTGGGCGTGGGTAGACAATATCCTCAATAACTGGGCGAGTAGCCGCACCCGCTGGATTCCTGAATATAGCGCGGGAACCTGGGGGCCGCTTGAGGCAGATCGGTTGATTGAATCCGATAACCGTAAGTGGCGAATGTTATGATTCCAAAAAATGGCGCTTCAAATGTAGTGACCCAGCCACCAAAACGAATCAGAATAGCCCAGATTGAATCAGGATTAGCCATGCTATGGGCGCAGTTTAATCAGGCAAATAGCGGTGGACACGCCGTGGTCATGCGTGCCTGCATGTCCAATTTGATTATCTACTGCGACACGCCCCAAGAAGCAGAAATTATCAGCCAGGAAATCGCCCCCATTGTGGATATTCATCCGGCGAGAATATTGCTGCTAGTGGGAAATAGTAAGCCGAGTGAAGGCCCTCTTGAAGCAAGTATTGCTATTTATCACACAGCACTTGACGACGGCTGGCAGGTATGCGCGGAACGGATAGACGTTATATCGACAACCGCTGGGGCTGATCGTTTACCTTCCGTGGCGCGGTCATTATTGGTGGGCGATTTGCCGACGACCTTGTGGTGGGCATCCCGGCAACCGCCGCCCACTGCCGGTGAAGTATTCTTCCAATTGGCTGAACTGGCGAACCAGATCATCTATGACAATGTCGGCTGGCTTAACCCTGCCCAAGGCGTTGCTGCCATGACCCGATGGGTTGCCGCCCAGGAAAACACGCAGATTGTCCATAACTTGGCCTGGCGGCGCTTTGCAGGCTGGCGCAAGTTAATCAGCCAAGTGCTGGATCCTCAGGCAGCGCCAAGCGCCCTTGAGTCTTTGCACACCATCGAAATAGCCCACGGCCCACATGCATTGCCGATGACTTGGCTTCTGGCAGGCTGGTTAGCCAGCCAACTCAAATGGCAAGCCATTGACGGTAAAAGGTTTTCCGATTCCGAATTGATTTGGCGATTTAAAAATAACCGTCAGGACATAAAAGTGCAGGTCAGGCGTTTGCCCAAGGGCGACCCGCTAATCTACCATTTGCTGTTTGACTGGAGTAAGCCGGGACACGCAGGCCGTATTTGTTTTGAGCGCCTAGATAGTGAACGGATCGGCATTGTAGAGGGCTTGTCCACAGTCCCGCCACGCGCATTTACGGCACACGTACCAGAACGGTCAACACTGGTTTCAGCGCAACTTGCGCAGCGTAATCGGGATAAAATATTCGAGAACGCCCTAAAATCTTCTAATGCGATGACGGCTGTTTTTCATCAGTGAGTTAAACCGGTGCGCCACCACTCATAAAAATACCTAGGTGATGGTGCCGAGGAAAGGACTTGAACCTTCACGAGCTTGCGCCCACTAGCACCTGAAGCTAGCGTGTCTACCAATTTCACCACCTCGGCGGAGGGTGCTGTAAGCAAAGTGAGCGCGAAATATACTCGTCAAGCCTGACTTTGTCAATTAGATGCGCATAACGCCTTGCGATTATTCTCGCCCAAGCTTGCCTTTCTATCGCATCTAATTTAGCACAGTGACCTATACTGATGTATATTGCACCCACTAGCCAATATATTGCGTGACTATGATCGAACGAGTGACGGATATGGGCTTTTTTACCGCTTAAGCTATATGCGACCATGAAATTTGACCGATGACAGGATAATTAGCACCCATACAGGTTCTATATGCGGCAGTCTTCAATGAACTAGACAATTCCCGCACCATAAGTTCTCTTCCCATTAAATCCATTCGCAACACTTTCACCTATCGTGAATTGGCTTAAGTAATAACCCACCAAATTTGGTAACTACATGACATCAAAGTCCAAAAAAGACACCGCTTTCAGCACAAAAAAAGACCCCTACATCCAGCGCGAAGCTGAAAAATATGAACAACCCATCGCCAGTCGAGAGCATATCCTGCAATTGCTGGAACACACTGGAAAACCGCTGCGCCGCGCCGAAATAGCCGAAGCGTTCTCGATTACTGAAGAAGACCAGCTTGAAGCCTTGCGCCGTCGCCTTCGGGCGATGGAGCGCGATGGGCAGTTGCTGTTCAACCGAGGACAGCAATACTGCGTGGTCAACAACAAAGACTTGATTGTGGGGCGCGTTATCGGCCATGCCGATGGTTTTGGCTTCGTTAAGCCGGACGACGGCTCGGACGACCTGTTTTTAACGCCGAGAGAGATGAACCCCTTGTTGCACAATGATCGGGCAATGGTCCGCATCGTAGGGATAGACAAGAAAGGCCGTAGGGAAGGGGCGGTCGTTGAAATTCTGGAGCGAAATACGCACCAGATCGTCGGGCGCTTGTACAAGGAGGACGGCTTTACTTATGTCGTTCCAGAGCAAAAAAATATTGCCCAAACGGTATTGATCCATCAAGACGGTGTTGGTAAAGCCAAGCAAGGGCAAATCGTCGTCGCGGAAATTACTGAGCAACCGACCAAACAGCGCCAGCCAATCGGGCGCATTATCGAAGTGTTGGGCGACCATCTGGCACCGGGTATGGAAATTGAGATGGCTATTCGCTCCCATGAATTGCCGCACCAATGGCCGGATGAATTGCTGGAGGAAATCAAACCATTGACGGCTGAAGTGCCGGAATCGGCAAAAGCAGACCGTACGGATTTAAGGAAAACGCCGCTGGTCACCATTGACGGTGAAGATGCCAGGGATTTCGATGATGCGGTGTTTTGCCAGAAAACTCCCAAAGGCTGGAAGTTGCTGGTTGCCATTGCCGATGTGTCACATTACGTCAGGATTAACACTGCCCTGGACAAAGAAGCGCAAAAGCGCAGCACCTCAGTGTATTTCCCTGAGCAAGTCATCCCCATGTTGCCGGAAATCTTGTCCAATGGCCTGTGTTCGCTGAATCCTGACGTTGATCGCCTGTGTATGGTCTGCGAGCTGTTTATCGACCAGGAAGGCAAAGTTACCAAATCACGGTTTTTTGAAGCCGTCATGCGTTCCCATGCCCGTCTTACCTACACGGAAGTTGCCAAAATACTTGTCGATGACGATAAGGAGCTGATTGCCAAACACAAACCTATTCTGCCCCATCTCAAACAACTGTATGACTTATATAAGGTTATGCGTATCAGCCGCGAACAACGTGGAGCGATGGATTTTGATACCCAGGAAACCCGCATTATTTTCGGCGCAGACCGAAAAATAGAAAAAATCGTGCCTACGGTGCGTAACGATGCCCATAAATTGATCGAAGAATTCATGATTACCGCCAACATGGCAGCGGCGAAATTTTTGAATGCTAAAAAAATGCCCAAGCTGCTTAGGGTACATGACGGCCCCAGCGTCGATAAGCTCATGAACCTGAAAACATTCTTGGGTGAATTAGGATTAACATTGGGCGGCGGCGACAAGCCCACGCCGCTCGATTACATGTATTTGATCGAATCCGTTAAAGACAGGCCGGATTGCCATTTGATACAGACCGTATTACTGCGTTCCATGTCGCAGGCGGTGTATAGCCCAGAATTGAAAGGCCATTTTGGCTTGGCGCTGGATGCGTATGCCCACTTTACCTCACCTATCAGGCGTTACCCTGATTTGTTGGTGCATCGCGCCATTAGGCATTGCTTGCAGGGCAATAAACCGGAAACCTTCGTCTATGGCTTCCCTGACATGATAACACTGGGCGAATCTTGCTCCGCCAACGAACGCAGGGCCGACGATGCCACTCGTGACGTGGTCAGTTGGCTCAAATGCGAATATATGATGGACAAAATCGGCGAAGAATTTCCCGGTATTATCTCGGCAGTCACCTCGTTTGGTTTTTTTGTCGAACTCGCCGAGATTTATGTTGAAGGACTGGTTCACATCAGCAACCTGGGGCAGGATTATTTCCACTTCGACCCCACTAGCCATCAGTTAATCGGTGAACGCACCGGCAACAAATTCCGCATCGGCGACCGTGTAATGGTTAAAGTGTCGCGGGTAAGCCTGGATGACAAGAAAATTGATTTTGATTTAGTGCTTAAAAAAGCCGGAGCAAAACAGGCAGAAGTTGCCGGAAAAACAATCAGGAAGCGACGCAAAAAATAAGATATAGGGAGGACTACGTCGCGTACATAAGGCAGGTAAAACTGATTGATCACCTATGTAGGGCGGCTACCGCCCTTCATATTTCCGCCTACCAATGTTTATTAAACTTATTCCATTTGTACAGTGCAGCAGCAAATAGATTGTATGCAACACGGCAAAGTGGCTTTACAAGTGGAAGTCCAAAAAGCGTCGATTTCCAGATTTCATTTGGCGAATTTCGCCAAATAGCTAAAAAAGCGTCAAAACCGATTTGAAGTTCACCTTTTTCGTCAATGACATGCAGGCGCTCTCTGACAAATTCAAGATCGGCATTAACCTCAGACACAATGTTATTTTTCTGGTGAACATCATCCCACTGGATTTCACACCGGTTTTCCTTAGCCATCTGGCTTTCGATTCCAGCCTTACAAACGGGACAAGCCGAGTTGTAATAAACCTTCATTTTCGATTGATTTGGCATATCTAGATTTGCTTAGGTGTGGCGACGGAGTTTGCCGGTAGCTCTATTTCTTGGGTTGGGTTATTAAAATGTCGGGATTCGTTCCTCACTCCAGCCTACGAGCTAAAAATCAACGACACTGACCCCATTGATTGTACGGCTTTGAAAATAAACGGTTACACGGATTTATTTACACCACCCAGGGGCATGATTGCAAGACCTGCCACCTATTCTTTTTCAAATTCATTTTAGTGACTTCGATATTGCAATGATTTTATTGCTTCATCCATTGAATGAAAAATTGTTAATGTAAAACTACAATTGCTTCCGCTAACACCACAAGACATCTCATTTTTTAGCCAAGCTTTTTGTTTTCCCTGCACATTTAAATCATATAAATCTTCTTTTAATGTTGCGCCATACCACGGATCATTTTTAGCGATTAAATTGATTTTAAAATTATTATCGTTTTTTAAGTTAGTTACCAAATGATCGAGGCCTATATCCGATTCTACATAAAATTCAATTTTATCTACTCCCGCATTACTGCCGTATAGCTTAATTGACCATACCCCAGGTTGAACTGTCTTTTCTAATACGGTGTGGTCAATAATTCCTTTTTCAGTAACGAATATCTCACCACATCTTTCCGGAGAGTCTGAAGTGATAAGTGTGCCATCACACCCTAAAGATCTACCTGTAGTTTTCCAATTAATTGGTGTTTTAGTATCCGCAGCAACTTCCCAACTTAATAACATACCTGTTTCCAATGGTAAAAATAGTTGTATTAATTCAGAAAGCTCAAGACTGCACTGTTTTCCGGGGCGGAAGGGAGAGCTATTATTTCTAACATTTTTAATGCATTGTTCCCTGCTGATCTCAATTCCACTATTTTCAACACCAGGTCTATTAGTATTAACTACACAACCAAGTAAGCTGACAAAAGCTGTTGCCAATAATATTTTTTTCATTGAATATTCCGGTTAAATTTAGCGTCTTAAAAATATGTCAACCTTATCAAGCAAATTATTTCTTTTCAAGGTTGACTTTTATGGCGGTGTCTGCCGTGCTTCTTTGCGAGGGCTAACGTAATGGTATGGACTCCTCTCCTTCCCAACGGCATCGCGATGTGCCAAAGTGGAAGTGAAGCCACCACTTAACAGAAGAAGAGGAATCCGCCATGAATATTAAGACAATTGGGTTAGATATT
>JAYVGW010000180.1:0-7105 GCA_043771735.1 Methyloglobulus sp. | reverse complement strand
TGAGGCGAAACAGGATATATTCGAATACATTGAAGTCTTTTATAACCGGGGGCGCTTGCATTCCACCAATAATTATTTGTCGCCAGTCGACTATGAAAGGCAGTTTAAAGCGGCTTAAATTTGTGTCCGGAAAATTGTTGACACATCAATTGCCTAGCTTTTTGGCTATCAGTAAGTTTTCGTATAGCTTTTCCAAAATTGATTTTGAGAAGCTTAGTGTTATCATTCAAGTACTCCTTTGGGGGCTTTTTCTTGGCAGAAACAAGCATAACCTCAAAGGGGTATTTTTTTACATTTTTGGAAATTAAATTTCTGAAAGTCTATAACTCACATTCCTGAGCTTTCCAGAAGTATTAAACCCCATAAAGAACAGTAATGTTTCCTCAAGCTCTGCTACGCTGTCAATTTGCCTAGTTAATACAGAATACGGTATTGAAAATAAGTTGTTTGATCAGAAAGCAGAGGCTATCGTTAAATTAGGTGACATAATTTGCGCCATTTAAACACTGAACTTTACAGCAGCCATTAAGTTAAGAGCCATCTAACACAGGAATAGAAGGAATATGATCAAAACCGTAAAACAGGCCTGTGTTTTTAACCCGATTATTCGGGATTACCGAATGAGCCAGGCCATAGAAAACCTGGCTGACCTGATTAAAGAGGCCGGTGATGGACAGGAGTTTTTTGCCAGGAACTATGTCACGCAAGGCATGGAGCAGTTATTCCGTGAAGGTATGTTACGGTTGTCAGGGCAATCTGACCAGGCGGTTTTTGAGCTCACCCAAGCCATGGGCGGCGGAAAAACCCACATGATGATTGCTTTGGGATTACTGGCACGACATCCTGAGCTGCGCCAGCAAATTCTACCGCCTGATCTGGCAGGACGGATTAACATAGGTAAAGCCAGAATTGCGGCGTTCAATGGCCGCAACAACCCTGATAACTTTATTTGGGGTGAAATAGCCAGCCAATTGGGACAGGAAGAGGCTATCAAGCCCCACTGGATTAATGGCCCAAAAAGTGTTGACCAGGATAAATGGAAAGCCATTATTGGCAATAAACCGACTTTGATCATGCTTGATGAGTTGCCGCCGTATCTTGATAATGCGACTACGCAAGTGGTGGGGCAAGGCACGTTGGCCAATATGGTCACTTATTCGCTGGGTTGCTTATTGAGCGCGGCGCTGGAACTGGATAATTGCTGTATCGTCATTGCCAATTTATCGGGTAGCTATAGCTCACAAACCAAAGCCTTGACGGAAACGATTGCCAATTTACAGCAAGAAACCCGCCGCCAGGCCAAAACCATCACGCCGGTGCAGCTGGCAGGCAATGAAATTTACGAAATCCTCAAAAAACGGTTGATACTCACCTTGCCTGATGACAATGTGATTAATGATGTCGCCGAAGAATATGCCCAGCGTATTAAAGCGGCCACCGATGGCGGTTATATTACCGCGACCAGTATTGAGCAGATTGCTGAACAAGTACGCGAAACTTATCCGTTTCATCCCGCTTTTAAACATTTGGTGGCTTTGTTTAAAGAAAACGAAGGCTTCCGGCAAACACGCGGTTTAATGCAGTTTGCGGCGCGTTTGCTCAAAAGTGTTGATGATAGGGTAGCTGACGATGTATTTTTGATCGGTTCCCAGCATCTTAATATCAGTAACATGGATGTCAAAGATGAAATAAACCGTATTGCCCCCTCGTTACAACCGGCCATGAGCCATGATATTTCCGATGGCGGCAGTGCCGTTGCAGAAGCCATTGATGACCAGCTTTCCAGTGATGCGGCAACCCAAGTAAGCACCTTATTGTTAGCCTCGTCACTTTCCAGGGCAGTAGGTGGCCGCATTGGTTTAAGCGAGGGTGAAATCATTGAATTCCTGGCCGCTCCCAACCGCAAGCCGGATGAGTTTGTCATCGCATTGGAAAAACTCAAGGAAAATGCCTGGTATTTACACCGGGAAGATCAGCGTTACTTTGTCAAAGACACCGAAAACCTGTCACGAAAGGTGGAGCGCAATGCCCGCGATATACCGCAACCCAAAATTGACCAGGCCCTGATTAACCGTCTTACTGGGATATTGCAACCTATTAGCAAAGCGGCCTATCAGGAACTCAAGGTGCTGCCGTTACTGGATGAAATCCGTTTGACCGGTACCCGAGTGTTGATAGTGGTACGTCCTGATGGCAAGTTACCACCCCAGCAGCTCAATAATTTTTTCATGTTCCAGCAAGAAAAAAATAACGTGCTGGTGTTGTCAGGCCAGGATAGCCATTTTGCTGATGTTGTCGAAGAACGCTTGCGTGAACTGTATGCCATTGAGCAAATAGTCAAACATCTAAAAGATGGCGATACCCTGTACGAAGAGGCTCGCGATAGGCTACAAGATGCCGAGCAGCGTTTTATGAAGGCGCTTGCTTCTGCTTACAATCGCTTGTATTTTCCAGGGAAGGACGAAATCACCGGCGACGATGTGCTGCTCATGGTAACGATTGATAACAATCTCAAAGTAGGGTCGGGCGAGCAATCGGCAGAAAAACAGATTGAAGAGATACTTGCCAGCCCACGCGCCAACTATAAGCTGGCATTGGATGTTAAAACTGACGTTGACAATTATCTGGCACAGGCAGAAATCTACCTTTGGCCGGAACGTGAGCGCCGCACACCCTGGAAAGATGTGCAGATGCGGGCAAAAACCAACCCGGAGTGGCCGTGGATGCCAGGAAGTGCAGGGTTGGACATGCTGAAAACCGAAGCCTTGAAACAAGGCCGCTGGCGGCAGGGCGAAGACGGTTATATTGAGAAAGGCCCGTTTGCCAAAGAAAAAACCACGCTCAATATTACCCCGCAAACCAGCAATAAAGAAACCGGCGCAACGATTTTGACGCTAACCCCCCGAAATTGTGGCAGCAGTCCTATCGTCCATTACTCGCAGAATGCCACCGTTTCAAAGACGGATCCGGTTGTTGATGACCTGGATAATTTTACGGCTACCGATGCAACGCTGTATTTTTTGGCCGTGGACAGTGAAGGCCAGTATGAAATCGGCGAACCCAAGCGCTGGGTTGCTGATTTGACGGTACGCCACCAAGTCCATGTGGTTGCCGACAAACGGCGTGTTGAACTGTCGTGTGTCCCGCCAGCAGAAATTTACTATAGCCTCAATGGCAGTAACCCAAAAGAGGGAACGCGTTATGAAGCCCCCTTTGAGATTGGTGAAGAAGCTTTTCGGTTACTGATTTTTGCCAAAGCCTCAGAAGCCACCAAAAATACGGAATTCAGCATACCGGCAAGCAGCGACAAACGCATACACATTGTTGATGGCAAACCGGCACGTTTGCAGGAAAGCAAACGTGTTAACCTCGACAGTACCGAAAAAGTTTTTGCGGTGCTTAACCGCTTTAAAGATTGCACTAACACTGTGTTAAAAGGTGTGACGATACAAATCGGTGAGGGTGAAACCACGGTGACCATCCGCTTTCTGGAACGGCAGGTAACAGCCCAAATGATAGTAGAGACCATTAACAGCTTGCGTAAAGTATTGGGTGACGAGCAAGCCAATATCAGCATCAATATCGTGGGTGGCATACAGTTTGGTGACGGTTATTCTGTTAAGGAGTTCGCTGAACTCAGTGGTATACAATTAAAGCCCGGCGATGTTATCCAAGAAGCCTAAGCCATGACTGCACGTAAAAAAACAGCTGCCAAAGAGACGATTGTTCACCAGACTTTGGGTTTTGGCGTACCGGCTACCAGCGATCCACATCATTTTAGTGTGGAAATACCCCGTAACAATACTGGTGCAGTCAGTATTGTTGAGAATTTAGGCCTGCAAAGCCATGACCATTCACAAAGCCTAATAAACCGCGTGTTGCTGGAACGTCCACGCTGGACGGCTATCCGTAGCGAAGTGCAGCGTGCTTTTAATGTGCAGCTTAAGGAACGGCAGTTAAAGTCATCGGTTTGGAAAGTCGGTGTTAATCCGGTGGATCGTTTGCTGGGTAAGGAGCTGTGTGTGTTGGCCTGGGCTGTTGAAGGCATGGATTTCGACCATATTCCGATTGCCGTGCGTAACTGGCTGGCTTTACGTCCGGAAGAGCGTTGGTGGTTGTTTGGTATGACGGCCATGACCACAGGTGGTGTGAATGATGGCGGAAAAGGTTGGCGTTTGGCTTTGCGGCATGCGTTGGGGGATGTGGCGCAAAACGAAGTTTTCAAGCCACATGCGGTCAAAAACGTATTGCCTGATAAAGCAAAAGATACGGAAAACGTTACATTCAGCCTGTTTGATTTTGATCTTTAAAGTATCGGCTACCAACTAAAGCCGGGCAGTTTAATGTTATCCGTCCATCCTTCGACAAGCTTAGGGTTTTGTTATTTGACAGCCCCCTTATTCAATCGTATAGTTAATAATACGATTTATCAGGTGGCTAAATATGATTACAGCAAACGATTTAAAAACCAAAGGCATCGCGTGTTTTGAAGAAAGCCTCGCCAATCAGCCGGAAGCCATGATTACTGTGCGTGGCAAAGAAAGTTTTGTGGTGATGAAGATCGAGCATTACCATTACCTGCGTGAAATGGAGTTGGAAGCGGCTCTGTACGAATCACAGCAAGATATTGCGGCGGGTCGTTTCAGTCAGGACAGCGTTGATGACCATGTGGCCGAGCTGTTCAGCGAATGAGCTACCGCTTAATATTTACCGACAGCTATAAAAAACGCGCCAAACGTTTTGCCCGGCAACACCCGGAAATAAAAGAGCAATATCGCAAGACCTTGCTTTTGCTGGCGCATAATCCCCACCATCCATCATTGCGCTTGCACCCTTTAAAAGGCAAGCTGGCGGCTTTGCATTCGGTGTCGATCAATCTCAGTTATCGGATAACCCTGGAAATGATTATCATTGAAAAGGAAATTATTTTGGTTAATGTCGGTAACCATGATGAGGTTTATCAAGCGTGATAGGGTGCGATTTAGCCCTAAAATATCTAACAATTGAAAAGAGTTAATGAACATAGCCGGAGAACCGCTAATGCCTACAGTAAGAGAACAAATGGTTGAAGTCATCAACAGTCAGCCGCTGGACGCTTCCTATGATGAAATCATGCGCGAGCTGGCCTTTGAACGCATGGTTACCCGTGGCCTTGCGGATTCCCGCCAAAAACGTACTTTGAGTAACGAAGAAATCGAACGCCGTATCCAGTCATGGCAATCATAAACTGGACGTACGAGGCAGAACAATGGCTGCAAAATATTCACGCCTACATTGCCATCGATAGCCCTAAAACCGCAAATCAGGTTGTTGCCGGTATTTATAAAAAAGCCCAGTTGCTCAAGGATTTTCCGGAAATCGGCTATCAATACAGGACAGAACCGGAAGGCGACATTCGCATCTTGTTGTATGGGCATTATCGCATTGCTTATCTGATTAAAGACCAACAGCAGATCGACATATTGGGTATATTTCATGGTGCTATGGTTATTGAAAACTACTTAAAAGTTGGATTAAGCGAATGGAATTCTGCTGAGGATGATGAGGCCTATGGTGACCTATGAAGTGTTGAAGCTTGCTGCTAATCACCCGTAAATTTTAATGACTTTCAGACACCATTCATGACCAAACTCACCCCCTTAACCCTACAAAACACCCCAGCCCTGATTGAATCGGTATTCCCAGCGCAAAAAGTGTCTTTTGAATCGCAACGCGAACGCAAAGCGGGGGCAGGACAGACGTTAACGGCTTTGGGTTCTTACTGGAAAGGCCGCAAGCCGCTGATTTTGGTGCGGGCGATTGTGTTGGGCAGTTTGTTGCCGCCCACCGATGATGCCGAAAAAGACCTGGAAATCTATGAACAACTGCTGGCGTTTGATGAAGGCGTTTTGGCGCGGCGGGCGTTGGCGAACAATGCTTTTAAACCCAAAGACATTGTGCAGGCGTTGGCATTGCCAAATCCTTGGGATTATTTTGCCTACACGTTAAAAGGCGGCCTGACAGCAGCAGAGGTCGAAAGCTGGCAAGCGCCATTTGATAGTGATGCACTGGGTATTACGTTACGTTGGCAACGCGATATTAAGGAGGCTGATAAATTGGATTTGGTTGCGCAAATGCTGCGTACCTTGCCCAATTATGAAGCCCGTGCCGCCTTGTGCAAACGTCCTGAGGAATTGGATCAAACCGAATTATATGCGCCGATTTGGGCGGCGGTGAATGCCCATTATCAACATTTGGGGATTAACGCGCATTCACATCAGGCGCTGGTTGAACAGCTGGGCCTATTGCGTTTCGGGCATCGACCCAAAGTGGGTGATACTTTTTGTGGCGGCGGTTCGATTCCGTTTGAAGCGGCGCGGTTGGGTTGTGATGTGTATGCCTCGGATTTAAACCCTATTGCCTGTATGTTGACTTGGGGCGCATTGAACATTATTGGCGCAGCGCCGGAAAAACGTGCTGAGATTGAGCAGGCACAACGCGAGGTGGCAGAAGCGGTGGATGCAGAAATTACTGCATTAAGCATAGAGCATGATAGCCAAGGCAACCGTGCCAAAGCTTATTTGTATTGTCTGGAAACCCGTTGCCCTGAAACTGGCTGGATGGTACCGCTTGCGCCGAGTTGGGTTATTTCAAAAAGCCGTAGTGTAGTGGCAAAATTGATTCCTGACTATGAGCGGCAACGTTTCAATATTGACATCGTGAGTGATGTATCGACGGAAGAGTGCAACAAGCAGAAATTGGTACGGTACAAAACGGCTGTTTAACCTATGCCTTAAACGGTAAAACCTATACGACACCTATTAAAACGCTGCGTGGCGATCACAAAGATACGAATGGCAATAACGCCAATCGTCTACGTCTCTGGGAAAAGCACGATTTTAAACCTCGCACAGATGATATTTTTCAGGAGCGGTTGTATTGCATTCAATGGATTACTTCCGAGAGCATAGAGAAAAAGCAGAAAGAGACTTTCTTTGCTGCTGTCACGGAGGGTGCTGATTTTAATTGATGTGTATATCGGCTATACTGTCCTGAAATATTCCAGCCCCATGACCGAATGAAAGCAGAACTTATAGCACACGATGGCGAAGAGCTAACCATACAA
>JAYVGW010000179.1:0-3020 GCA_043771735.1 Methyloglobulus sp. | reverse complement strand
CCAGCCCGACACCACCCAGTTACTTTTAACAGGTGGTGATGCTGAGGCCATTGCGGCACTATTATCCAAGCCCGGCATTATCGAAGCTGATTTAGTGCTGCGTGGGCTGGCTTTAATCTTAGGTAAGCCATCATGAAAATACTGTGCCTATTAGTCCTTCTGGCCAACATTTTTTTGTTGATATGGGAATACAGGGGCGGCGCTTTCACGGCCCATAAGGAAAACCCTGAGCAAGGCGCTGTCAAAGGGAAAGAGGACATCCTCTTGTTACGCGAATTGAAAAAAGAAACCCATTCTGCATTGCCTACCATAAATCAGGAAACTCACATGGATATACTGAAACCTGATAGCCGTATTATCGAAATACAGGGTGACATTGAACAAACTTACATAATAACCAAGTAAGCCGAACATCCTAAAGTTAAGTTGCCTTGAGAAAATTTATTTGGCTCGTAGAGACGCAAGATTTTGCGTCTCTACCTAAGCTATCACCAGCGTCAACCTAGCGGAATGGCGAGCTCGGAAAATAATGGTCATGTAATGCGTTTAGCGTTATTTGAATAACGCAGGCAAATGTACAAAAAAAACTGAGACCCAAAGATCAGGGTAGCCATCAATAAATGGATAGGTTGGGCTAATGGTGGCACACCCAACCTATCAAGCGAAATACCGGCAAGGATGGCCGTAACTATCAACCCCATCAGCAATAAGCCTGCCTTAAAAACAAGGCTAGTCCTGGCAAGGCCCTGGAAGATTTTCCAAAACAGCCACGCGTTCGTAAACAAGATAATGGAAGAAAACGAACGGTGTACATAAAAAATAATGGGAAAGTCATCACGCCAATATTGGCGGTCAATATAAGCGTGTTCGTTGGCAATCAAATCCACCGCTTCCCTCACCTGTGTTCCCATAACCACTTGCAATAAGGTCATAGCCATTGCCGCAATCAGCACTTTATTGAACTTAGTAGGTAACGCGCTTATATCTAAATAACCCCAATGCGCCTTTTGCGAACGCGCAAGAATGTAGATGAGCAAAGCGACAATGAATAAGGCCAGCAACATGTGCAAGGTAATAATCACTGGTTTGAGGTTGCTAGCAACGACCGTCGAACCTAGCCAACCTTGAAAGCCCACCAGAAAAAACACAGTCCACGACAAGTAAAAAATCATTTTGTCATCGCTACGATAGATGCGTGAACGCCAAGCCGTCAGAAAAATGAGAATTCCAATGGTGACTCCTGCTAAACGGTTAAGGTATTCCGTCCAGGTTTTTATGGAGTTGAACTGGGTATTCTCATAGCCTATCGCGTAACGCTCATGGTAATCAGGCGGTAACTGAGATTCGTCCGTCGGTGGAATCCACTGTCCAAAGCAGGTCGGCCAATCGGGGCAACCCATTCCGGCACCGGATGCACGGACTATTCCGCCAACCAGTATCAGGAAATAAACGGCAATCACGGTTAAGGTCGCTAGGCGGCGAAAAGAATGGATGGCTTGTTGGTCAATCATACGTTAAAAGGTAATAGCTTGATCTGGGCTTGCATATCATCTTGCAAACCAAGATTGTTGTAGTCAGATTCAGTCGTTTGGAGAACAACCAGCATTTTGCAGCTTTGCCCGTCTAGCTGCGCCAGCAGCACTTTTCCTACGACTTCTTGCTCGGCACTATCTTTGTTGACTATGCTTGAATTCGGTTCCGGGAGAGTTGATGTTTGGCATTCGGCAAGAAACATCTCGCGTTTAGTTTTGCCGAGGTAATGCGTACGGGCGACAATTTCCTGTCCGGTATAACAACCTTTATTGAAGCTGATACCGCCTAACTTATCGAGATTTAGCATTTGTGGGACAAATTCTTCCGACGTTGCCATCGTCACCCAAGGGATGCCAGAGACAATGTCGAGGTACAGCCATTCATTCGAGCTGCCTGTGCGGAAGCCTTTGGAATCAACTTGCTCAGTCCATAAGCGCATAGCATTTTCAACGTTGGTCAGCAACAGTTTACGGCTTGTCAATCCAAGGAAATTGACCGAAATGATGTCTTGATGAATCAGGGTGGAGAAAGCTTGGACAGTATTTTCAGGTTCACATAGCCCTAATAAACAAAACTCATCAGAACCATCCGTTATTTTGACATCAGAACGCAGAACATACATCTGCAACCTTTTTTTGACGGTTTCCAACAACTCTACCGGCAGAATTAAAAGAAAAGCATCCGCTTTTTTCACCAGCAAAAACGTAGCAATCGCCCTGCCTTTAGGGTTGCACATCGCCGCCAAACTGCTCTTAGTTTCACTGATGTCGTTAACATTGCAAGTAATTTGTCCTTGCAATAATTTTGCCGCATCTTTACCAGTGACCGACAATACGGCAAGATGGGTCAGTGGGTAAATGCTATTTTCGCTAAAGTTTGCTGTATCTGCGAAAGCAACGCGATTTTCATCATCGGCCAATGTCTGTTGGTCCAGCAAAAATGTTTTCCAGGTTGTGTTCATACTTTAAGGTTAAGCGAAAAAATCTAACTTAATTATACCGTGCTTCATAAGGCATAATGGGGTTGTTTATGGGAAATGCGACAACATTAGGGAATCTCTAATAATCCCCTCTCCTTCTGGGAGAGGGTTAGGGTGAGGGGAATAGCTACTTGATTTTAAAGCCCTCATCCCAGCCTTCTCCCAAGGGAAGAAGGAGTTTTTTGAATTTTTAGAGGTTACCATTAACTTGGCCTGCTGAAACCGTAAAATTAGGGGCGTCCAATTGATCGCAAAAAAACACGGCGCACCGTTTGTCGCCGAACTTAAATCGTCAAGAAAATTACAGCGCTTAGTTATCGTTATACATCTTATTGCCTTGGGTGCAAGTGCCGTTAACGCCCTGCCTCTTGTAGTGAAGCTGGCTATCGCCATTCTCATTAGCGTAAATTTCAAGATCAACTTCCCTCGGCTTAAAATTGAACAACGCAAAATCAGGTATACCGAAAAGCTGGGCTGGGAAATTTCCGAGGGCGGCGATTTTGAAGCG
>JAYVGW010000178.1:0-3264 GCA_043771735.1 Methyloglobulus sp. | reverse complement strand
ACAGAACCATAGGATGCGCCGAGGCACAAGGCGCATCGTTCGCGATAGATGCGCTTCACTTCGTTCAGCACATCCTATAGCTGAAATAAATACATAGTATATGAGGATTAATACATCAATTCCTCAACGGTTTCCCCGTTTTCAGCATATGATCCAACCTTGCCAATGTGCCCGGCTGTTTAACCAGTGCAAGAAAGGCTTCCAACTCCAGCGCCAAGATGTTGTCTTCTGTCAGCGGCGCTGTGAAATCACACTCACCACCACTTAAAACATGGGCAAGTTGACCAGAAACGATCACATCATAGTCTGTGGCTTTACCTATAAGATGGAAGGCTTTGATACCCATGTCCATCAATACTTTGGCCGTTTTACCCGGCATTGGATAGAGATAAGGTTTAGGCGGTGCGTAGTCTTTAGCTAAGGCTAGTGCTTTGGTTTTGGCATCGGACAGAAGCCGGTTTTTGTTCATGGTGATACTATCGCTTGCACTTAGATACAACAGTTCCCGTGCATCAAAAGCCGATTTCGAGACGCTCGCCAAGCCGATGGTTTGGAAGGCTTTGATAACGGGCGGGATGGGGCCGCCGGGGCGTTTGGGTTGGCTTAGGCAACGGCGCAGATATTCCTTACACCCTCCCCAGCCGGGTATAAGCCCAACACCGACTTCCACTAGACCCATATAAAGTTCGGCATGGGCTTGCACGGCATCGCAGTGCAGCAGGATTTCACAGCCGCCGCCCAGTGCAAGCCCTGACGGTGCGGCTACCACGGGGAAAGGTGCATATTTCAGGAGTTGGTAAGTTTGTTGGCCTTGGTTGATAAGCTGTTCCACTGCCGACCAGTCGCTTTCATGGATGGCTTTCATCAATAGGCCGAGGTTGGCGCCAGCGGAGAAGTTTTCAGCATCATTATGGATTACCAAGGCTTTGAATTCCTTGCTGACCCTGTCGATGCTTAGGTTAATCATAGCCATTGAATACATGTCCAGCGTATTCATTTTGCTGTGAAATTCTAGGCAAGCCACGCTATCGCCGATGTCCCATAGGCTTGCAGAAGCGTTTTTAAGGATGGGTTTGCTTCCTTGTTTGATGTCGGATAACAGTAAAACGCCTTCGGCTCGTTTGACGGAATGGTAATGACCGCTAAGGTCGGTAAACTCCAACTTGCCAGAGCTGGTCGAATACATCTGGGTGTTTTTGGCTAACAGCGGCGGGACAGGGCGGTTTTCGGATTTCAGTTTATCGACAAACCAAGATACGCCGATATGGTCAAGCAACTCGAACGGGCCGAATTTCCAGTTGTAGCCGTCGCGCATGGCGGCATCTATTCCGGTGATGTCATCGGAAATTTCAGGAATCAGGCTGGCGGCATAACATAAAGTGTGAGAGAGGACGCGCCAGGCATATTGGGCAACAGGGTCAGGGTGCGAAAGCAATGTTTGAAGCCCGGCTTTTTGGGCATCTTTGATTGCAGACAAATCCGGTTTTTCGCTACGTGCATAATCACCGGTAGCAAGGTTGATGGATTCCTTGATGCGAGCGCCATCCGCCTTATTCAAACGGTAAAATCCGCCTTTGCCTTTCCTGCCCGTATAGCCCTCGCTAATCATTTTTTGTACGATGTCAGGCAGTCGATTGACTTCATGGAAAGCGTCTTGCGGCGGCAAAGCCAGTTTCATGCCTTTTAGGATAGGCGGAATCAAATCCAGGCCGACCAAATCCAGCAAACCGAATATGCCGGTTTTGGGGATACCAAAAGGTGCCGATATGATGGCATCGGCTTGTTCAACCGTTATGCCATGTTCTATCGCGTCTAAAAGTCCGTACAACAGCCAGAAAATACCAATACGGTTGCCAATAAACCCAGGAGTGTCCTTACAAATAACGCAATTTTTACCTAATTTAATATCGGCAAACTGGCTTACCGCTTCAACAAATGCGGGTTCTGTTGCCGGGCTGGAAACCAGTTCCAGCAGCCGCATGTAACGGGGCGGGTTGAAAAAATGGGTAATCATGAAACGCCGCTTGAAGCCGTCCGGCATGTCCTTGACCAGCAATGCCAAGGGCAGGGTAGAGGTGTTTGAGGAAATCAGGCAGTCTTGCTTACAGACCGCTTCCAGTTTTTGGTATAGCGACTGTTTTATTTGCGGATTTTCAATGACGGCTTCAATGACCCACTCGGCATCGGCTAGCCAGTTTAGGTGGTCTTCAATATTGCCTGTCGTAATCAGGCGGGCATTGTTTTTGGACATGAACGCGGCGGGTTCGCTTTCCAAGAGCTTTTTGAAGGCAGTTTCAGCGATGACATTACGGTTAGTAGCGTCATTCGGTACGATGTCGAGCAGGTAAACCGGAATGCCCGCGTTGGTGATGTGTGCGGCAATACTCGCACCCATCACACCCGCACCGATGACCCCCACTTTTTGGATGTTCATTAGATTGCCTCCAGAATAGTGGCTATGCCCTGACCCCCGCCAATACATTGTGTCGCCAACGCATAGCGTTTGTTTTCCCGTTGCAACAGGCTGGCCGCTTTTCCGGTGATCCTGGCTCCGGTTGCGCCGAGCGGGTGGCCTAGGGCAATTGCGCCGCCATCGAGGTTGAGTTTGCTTAAAGGAATCGGCAATTCTTTGAGGACGGCCAAGGCTTGTGCGGAGAAGGCTTCATTCAATTCAACAATATCAATATCTTCTAGCTTCAATCCGGCGCGAGCCAAAGCCTTGTTTGTTGCCGCCACTGGGCCTATGCCCATGATTTCCGGCGCACAACCGGATATCGCAAAAGATTTGATACGCGCTATTTTGGGCAGTTTATGGGCATCGGCATAATCTTCGCTGCACACCAATACGGCGGCTGCGCCGTCCGTCAACGGTGAAGACGTGCCTGCGGTGACTGTGCCATTCGCTTGGAATGCAGGATTTAAACCAGCCAAACCTTCAGCAGTGGAATCAGGACGCAAGCACCCATCCTTATCAATCAAGCCAGATTTAGCGGAAATGGGGATGATTTCGTCGTCAAAACGTCCCTGTTGCTGGGCAGTGTATGCCTTAAGCTGGCTATCCAGCGCGAAGGCTTCTTGGTCTTTGCGGTCAATCTGGTACTTACGTGCGAGATTCTCGGCGGTATCTCCCATGCTGATGTAAGCCTGGGGGAAAGTCTCATAAAGTGCAGGATTGGGCATATAGTTGTAGCCGCCCATCGGGATACGGCTCATGGATTCCAAGCCAGCACAAATAAACACTTCACCGGCATTCATCTGGATAGC
>JAYVGW010000177.1:0-2936 GCA_043771735.1 Methyloglobulus sp. | reverse complement strand
ACGTTACCGATGCGCTTGCTTGTGGCCGCGATTGCCATCGGGCCGCGTTCCGGTGTTTGGCTTCGCTCGGCTGAAGCATCTTGCTAATCAGGAACAACTATGAATGAGCAAACACCCCGACTGTTAGTGGTAGATGATGAACCCGAAATTCGCCGTTTGGTGTGCGAAATCCTGGAGGATGAAGGTTATCAGGTCACCACGGCGGAAAACGCCACGGAAGCACGGACGCTTAAGGATTCCGCAAACCCGCACCTGATCTTGCTGGACATCTGGATGCCCGATACCGATGGCATAACCTTGCTAAAAGAATGGGTTGCGGAAGATTCCTTGCTGTGTCCGGTTGTTATGATGTCAGGGCATGGCTCGGTGGAATCCGCCGTCGAAGCCACTAAGCTCGGCGCGTATGACTTCCTGGAAAAGCCTTTGTCGATGGCGAAGTTGTTACTGATCGTGGCACGGGCGTTAGAAGCCAGCAACTTGCAAAGGGAAAATGCCGGACTTAAACAACAATTGGTGACCGACATAGAGCCAGTCGGCAAAAGCGCAGCCGTTGCCCGCACTAAAGACCAGCTAAAACGCCTGGCTCAACACGATACCAGAGTATTGTTCGCTGGTGAAGCAGGTGCAGGTAAAGAGCTGTATGCCCGTTACTTGCACAATAACAGTGCCAGACGGGACGGGGCATTTGTGGATGTCGCAGTGGGCAGTATTTCACCAGAAAACGCCGCCGTGGAATTTTTTGGCAAAGAACACGATGGCAGGGTTTTCCCCGGCCTGCTGGAACGGGCGAACAGGGGAACCTTATTCCTAAGCGAAATTGCCGGAATGGATCAGGAGACCCAGCTAAGGTTGCTCAGTGCCTTGGCATCCAGCTCGTTCTTGCGTGTTGGCGGCAGCGAGGCAGTACGGGTGGACGTGCGTGTACTCGCATCAACCCGTATCGACTTGGCGGATGAGGTCAAATCTGGTCGTTTCCGGCACGATCTCTACTACCTGCTGAACGAAGTTACTTTAAACATTCAGCCACTTAGGGAGCACAGCGAAGATATTCCAGGTTTGTTGGGTTTTTACGTTGACTATTTCGTCAGACACGACAAATTGCCATTCAGGAGGTTTTCGATGTCGGCGCAGAACTTTTTGCGCAACTACAGTTGGCGCGGAAATGTCAGAGAACTGAAAAACCTGGTCCAGCGACTGATGATTTTGGGCATTGGCGAGGAAATCGAACTGGATGAAGTAAAACTGGCATTGGGAACGGTCATCAGTGATTCAGTGCCTTCGGCATCCGTGCCGGATTTCTATAACCTGCCGCTAAAAGATGCAAGGGATCAATTTGAAAAAGCTTACCTAGAGTATCATTTTGAACGCTCAGGCGGCAGCGTAGCCAAGTTATCTTCAGCAGTCGGTATTGAGCGCACCCACCTGTACCGGAAATTGCACTCATTGAACATCAAGCTATAGCCAAGGAATTTGTGTTAACGGACTAATTAAGCCTTTCCAGTAAATTAAGTTTGATAGTAAAGCAAAGCTTTAGTATAATTCCGCTTCTTTTTTTAAGCTTTTAACAGCAAGACAAAGTAACGATGAAAACATTTAGTGCAAAGCCCGCTGAAGTTAAGCGCGACTGGTATGTGGTAGACGCGGAAGGTAAGACTTTGGGTCGTCTGGCATCTGAAATTGCAAGCCGTCTACGTGGCAAGCATAAGCCTGAATATACTCCGCATGTCGATACCGGCGATTACATCATCGTCGTCAATGCTGAAAAGATCGGTGTCACCGGCACTAAAGAACAAGACAAGCTGTATCAGCATCACACAGGTTATATCGGCAATCTTAAAACTGTTAACTTAGCCAAATTAAGAAAAACATTTCCTGATCGCATACTCAATACAGCGATTAAAGGCATGTTACCAAACAACCCACTCGGTCGTGCCATGTTCAAGAAATTGAAAGTTTATGCAGGCCCACAACACGACCATCAGGCCCAACAGCCGAAAGTTTTAGACATTTAAGCAGGAAGACCATGACAGCAGCAGCGCAATATTATGGAACAGGCCGTCGTAAATGTGCGATAGCTCGCGTATACGCAACGAAAGGCACTGGCAAGATTACGATTAACACAAAATCGATTGAAGAATATTTTGGTCGTAAAACTGACCAAATGGTGTCACGTCAGCCACTGGAATGTGTTGACATGGAAACCAAATTTGATGTCAACGTTTTTGTTAAAGGCGGTGGCCCTTCTGGACAAGCTGGTGCGATTCGCCACGGCTTGACCCGTGCGTTGATGGTATATGATGAAACCCTACGTCCCGCACTTAGACAAGCCGGTTACGTAACCCGTGATTCCCGTATTGTTGAGCGTAAGAAAGTCGGCTTACATAAAGCCAGAAAACGTCCACAGTACTCGAAGCGTTAAGCGTTTTTCTCGTTTCAATAAAAAGGCCTGTGTTTGCAAGAACACAGGCCTTTTTTGTTTTGTGTCGTGCCATGCAGGTCAACATCATGTGTCGCTGCCGCGACGATTGATTAAACGCTAGTTCCCGCGTCGTAAATCCACTATATCGAAGCCCATCACATTCGACGGGTTACGCCGCATGAGTGCCAGCAGTTGATTAGCAGATTGGGTTTGCGCGGCTAACCGCGCCCTTCAGCTAACCCACCATACAAGGTCAAAAATTTTAATTTTTCAATCAGATGAAAGCCGAATTCTTGACCTAAATCAACACGATTTGTGCGTAAGGGTATAGCATCAACGCTAAGGGCGAAATGAACTAAAAAGCAACCAAAGTTCGTTTTATGCTCCAGAAATAGCCGTTAGCTAAATATAAAAATAATTTTACATGGCTCTATACTTTGCACAGGTTGACAAATATAAAGTTTTGTAAATTCAATTGATTATTAAAAGCAATTGCCAGTTAACCTGTGGCTTGTTA
>JAYVGW010000176.1:0-5774 GCA_043771735.1 Methyloglobulus sp. | reverse complement strand
CCCAAAAACTCGTGACTTCTGCTTGCATGGCGGCTCTCCAGGTAATCAATTCAAAAGTTGGATTTGGCGACCTGTGGTAAGTTCATAGCCATGATATTTTTTTGCAACATCTTCAATTCGAATGAACCCCGTTCCAAACTCAGCCATAAGCACGAATAAAGTGCTTGGTTTTGGTGTAGGCGTAATAGATTTCATTTTTCCTCCATCATTTGCTGGTTTGCTTAAGGAGAGGATTTACCTTAATTAGGTCCTGATTCCTTAGTCCACAAAATTTGAGAATATTAACAGCGGTAACAAATTACGATTTTATGCGACCTGACCTGAAAACTTCTTTCAATTAAATCAAATTTACGTAAATTCCGTCTTTTATTGTTTTGGTAATGAATCATTAACAAAATTAATGCCTATTGCAAGAATCAATCGACTTTTGTTTTTGAACGATTATTCATAACAGCTAGAGAATGAGAATAAATCAGAAAGTGGGGTGGACTTGTCTACATAGCTGAGTGGGTTGGCCGAACTGAGTAAGCGGGAATCGCTTGGAGTTTTGGGTTGAAGGAAAGAATGTGGGAATCTGGAAGCAGTCTCTGGCAATTGGTTAGATAGTCGATTCCCCAACGTGCTAATTCGGCCAACAAGAGACAGTCGCCAGTATTCATTAAAGAGATGGTCATCTAACAATAACAGACATTCGCGAAGGAATCGGCTTAGCAGGGTGTCCATGAATTCCGAACAAAATCAGTAACGCTTCCTAACAGGTGCAAAGCAACTTTCTTAGTCTAGCAATTCAAAACTTTGGAAGCGAGTTCGGTTCCGATCACTCGAGCCTTGATTTTGGCGAAGGCGGTGTCCCTGCCTGTAGATGTGTCGTCTTCAAAAGGTGAAAACCCGCAATCGTCAGTCGCCCCCAGTTGTGCCACAGGGATATATTCTGCGGCCAGCAAGATGCGGTCACGAACTTGTTCCGGTTCTTCCACATCGGGAATTATCACGTCGATTACTCCGACATAAATGCGTTGCCCCGGCTTAAGGTGTTTTTTGATGATACCCAACACAAGTTCGGGGTTTTTCTCGCTGGCCAATTGCATATAAAAATTGGACGCATCCAGTTTAAATAAATCGGGAATCAAATCAGCATAATCCACATCGGCACTATGGGTCGAATCATGGTCTCCCCCTGGACAGGTATGTACTCCAATCCGCTTGCGTTCCTCGATTGTAAAATGATTTAACACCCGATTATTGAGATCAATGAAATCTTGGAGCAGTTTTTTGCTGGGGTCGAGCTTTACCGATAAACGGCCTTCGGTAAAATCAATTTGGACGTGATAAGCACCCGCTTCAAAACAGCCGCGAATATCCGCTACCGTCTCTTGGATTAAATCGTTGATGAAGGATTCTCGGGAATAGCCGGGGATGCCTTCTGCCGGATAAAGCAGGCTTAAAGCAGATGCCGAAATGACGGCTTGCTTGACGGGATTATGGGTATACCGTTTGGCGGCGTTAACATAAGTGCCCGCATGAATGCCGTACTTAAACGGCCCAGCCGTTAGCTTTGGTAACTGCCTGGTGTGGCCGTCTTCAAAGGGTATTGTAACCCCGTCAGCTGCGATATTGCTGAGATTAACCAGCGGGTAAGTGGCGAAACTCGATTTGGTTTGTTCGCCGTCGGAAATGACGGGTGATCCGGTCGCCTCCAAACGGGCAATGGTGTCTTTGAGTGCATCCTCATATAAGGTATCTAACTTTGCTTGAGAAAGCTTCCCTAGCTTGAATTGTTCAATTCCTTCAAGAAGCGCTGGCGGACGTGGAATGCTGCCAATAGATTCGGTGGGTAATGTCATGTCTCTGTCCTGTTTTAGTTATTAGAAATTGCCTATCGCGTTTGGTTATGATTGTTAACCATTGGGATGTCTAGCACCGATAAAGCACCATAAAGCGACACAAAATAAGGCACCAGATAGGTAAGGGACACTTTCAGATAGTTAATATCTTTCAATGTATTTAAGTCGTTCAAACAGATGCCAAGAAATAGCTGGGGCTGATTGATTAAGTTGAGTAATGTCCCCACTAACAACGCTATCTTGAATGAGCGCCTGTAAATCCCATGTTTTCTGGCCGCTTGACTATAAACTTTCAATTTAATAGGTTTCATGCAATTAATTATGAAAGGCTGGAAAATCTAGGCATCTTTTTATCTCTCATTAATGGCAGATCAGATGAGTTAAAATAAGTCACAGACTTACAACAAATTTGAACTTAAGCATTTATAGTTATCTAATTGCCATAAGCAGAATCTATCATTCATGTTATATATTGTCAATCGATATGCGTTTACCAAAAAGACCTGAACGCGAAGTCTTAAAAATCGGCGAAATGGCTGAAGAACTTGATACCACAGCCAGGACTATCAGGCTTTATGAAGAACTCGGCCTTATAAGCCCAGACCGTACAGAAGGCGGCACCCGTTTATATGCCAGCAAAGACCTGAAGAGGATGGCGACAGCCCTGCAATTAAGTCGGGTCGGAATTGACCTTGAATCGATTCAAAGACTGGCAAAGACGAGGGAAGACTATGAGTCTGGGCAAGCTGCATGCACTGCCATGAAACCAATGTTGGATGAGCTAAGAGGCCGAATTGTCAGCTTGATGGATGATTTGGAAACGCTCGAACTCGACCTGGAGCGGGCCGATATGTTGATCCGTCAGTGCAATCAATGCCCGAACAAGCCTAACCGTAAGGATTGCCCGGATTGTCCAGTGGAAAAGAATGTCGATTTATCGGGTATAGCCCGGCTGGTATGGGATCCTTGTTCACCATAATAGGGGTAATTGGCAGGGTTTGAAAGATTGGTACACGCAAATCTTATTTTTATACGCAACCTGGGCTTATGCTCGCCGGAAACTCCCCGGCGATTCACTGAAATGACGTTGGAAAGCCTTACTGATTTAAACCGCTGTTGCAATAAAGTCGTTTTAGCAGGTAATCCAAACTCCATTTCCCAGCACCGCCAAACAACAGCGGCATGAACATAATCAGATAGATCAGGGGCAGTTTGAAATTGCCGTGGCCGGAATCAGTAATGGTGTAACCTTTGCTCAATTCGGCGAGACTATGCCATTCGACTGGCCAATGGACGGTATTGACTGCTACCACGGTCAGTATCATCATGCTTAAGGCGAAAAACCGGGTGCCGAACCCTACGACCAAGGCGATAGCGCCGATAATCTCCAACCAGGTACCCATAGCCCAAAGGCTGTCGTTGGAGAGTAAGCTAAAGGGAAACGGAAAGGTAAGCTGGTCAAACCAGTTCTCACCGTCGAGTTTCATCATCCCCGCTTCCCAAAATTCAAATGCCAGGATCAAGCGCAATGACAACCGAGGCAATTTATCGTTAAAGCTGTCAAGAACCCCTGTGATTCTTTGGTAGGTTGCGACAAGCGCTGTCAGTGTCATAGCCTTACAAGATTTATGTGATGGGACATTATCGACACTAACGTCATGGCTTGTCGTGCTGTTAGCTTTCATGTTTAACTCCAAGTATGATTTGCTGGGCAACGAGTTGATCCAGGATGTCTTCGCCAAAAGGCAGGATGCTTTCGGGAGCTGGGTAATGCAGTTCTATTGCCAACTGGATTAAGGCGTTACGGCCAGTACGGAAGCCTTCTTGCAGGAGCTCGATCAGCCGTGCCGTCACGGTATTCACTTCAATGAAGTGGATGCGATATGCTGTGTCCCGCAAGCCAGCCAGGATAACCGGCGGGTCAGTGCCTTCTTGGGAACTTTCCCCTGGTTGCCAGTCTTTATCATCCGCAGTGATGGTTTGTACCGGATAGCGGTAACGCAGCAAATGCAATACCGGATTCAGTACCGGGATGTCTTCCAGGACATCGCCAGATTCTTCCGACCGATAACTATCGGGCGTTGGGTTTGCGGTTTCCAGCACCAGTTCCATCCATTCAAAATGCGCCAGATCGACCATGAAATCGGGCAAACCCAGTTGGGGTTTTGCGTTGATGAGAAAATCGACAAATTCATCGGGAATCTCCCGATACAAGGGCGATTGGCAATGGTGGTTCCGAATAAAGAGCTTAACCAGGTTGTCCCAACGCCCGGTTTCGAGCAAAGAACGGGTAATTGGGAAACATGCACACAAGCTACCGTCCATTTTCCTTTGTAACAGGTTGGCATAAACGCTGGCATTGGGCGGCAAGCCATCGGCCAACAGTTCCGGCCTCGGGTCGCGCAGATAATTGACAAACTGCTGTTGGTAAGCCTGGAATCCGGATTGATGGGTATTAAGCGCTGATGATGGCGGCGGTGATTGGCTCATGGTCTTTTCCCAGGTTTTGTTTAAGGCGTATCATGTCTTGAATTTCGGCAATGCGTTCGACTTCCTGCACCAAGTCAGCCAGGGGCGGAATATTGAAATCCCGTTCCAGTAAGGTCGGGAACAGGCCGAATTTTTCGTAAGCCAATTCCAACAGCAGCCAAACCGGATCGATAACGGCTTGCCCGTGCGTGTCGATGACCAAGTCCGGGCTTTCCCGGTCATGTCCGGCGACATGGCCGTAGACGATCCGTTCACCCGGCAAGGCTAACAAAAATTGCACCGGGTCATAACCGTGATTGACGCTGTTAACGTAAATATTGTTGACATCCAAATGCAGCCAGCAGTCGGCTTCTTCCAGAATCGCCCGGATAAAGCTGAGTTCGCTAAGATCGGACATCGGCGGGATTGCATAGTAAGAGGCATTTTCGATGGCGATACGGCGTTCCAAAATATCTTGCGCGCGCCGGATTCGGGCAGCCACGTAATGCACCGCTTCTTCCGTGAAGGGGATCGGGAACAGGTCGTATAAATGGCCGTTGCCTGTGCAGTAGCTTAAATGTTCGGTATACAGTCGGATTCGGTGTTCGGCCATGAACGCCTTGATCCGCAACAAAAAACCCTCGTCTAAAGGGTCAGGGCCGCCGATGGACAGGGACAAACCGTGCGCGACAACCGGATAACGCTCGGTGAACCAGCGAAAATCCTGGGCTTTCTTGCCGCCCAAATCCAGGTAATTTTCGGGGGAAATTTCAAAAAAGTTGATCGCAGGCGGAACACCCGCCATCAACGGGAGCATGTGCTCTCGCCGAAGGCCGAGTCCGGCTCCATTTAGTTGCAGATTTATCATGCTGGGAGCCGATAGCGATTATTTAGCAGGTTCTTCCGAAGGCGCCATCGTGCCGCTGCACCCGCCTTCCTTCATTTTCATCTTCATTTTGTTGGCACCGCATTTGCCTTCGCCGCACTTACCTTCTTTGGCTTTTCCAGTCGCCGCACTGCAAGCACCTTCCTTCATCTTATTGGCCCCACATTTACCGTCGCTGCATTTGCCTTCCATGCCTTTTTCGCCTTGCGCCACTTGCAGGGCGCTGCTGGCTTTTTGGATGGCAAACGGGTTTTCTGCGGCATTCGCCAACGGCATTGCCAACAACGAAACGGCAACAGCGCTGCCTAATGAATTGATTAATTTGGATTTATTCATGGTTTAGTTCCTGTGATTTATTAAAAAGATTAGTTGTAATCAGGCTAGAAACCTAGCAGAAGTTAGCTGCCACATAAGTTCTAACGTAGATTTGTCGAGCGCTGCTATTAATCCTTACAAATTAATTTGAGAAATTTCAAAGTTGTTCCTGATTAGCAAGATGCTTCAGCCGAGCGAAGCCAAACACCGGAACGCGGCCCGATGGCAATCGCGGCCACAAGCAAGCGCATCGGTAACGT
>JAYVGW010000175.1:0-11943 GCA_043771735.1 Methyloglobulus sp. | reverse complement strand
TACAAAAACGACAAAATTAGGGGCAACTGACCTAAAGTGGAGTTACCCACTCAAAAATTCGGCCTATCAGGTGTCTTTATTAACTTACGCCGCTTGCTGACTGATAATTTTGCAAGTGGCTCTTTCGTAAAACTTATATTTGATACACTCAGCTCGAATAAAATTTTCAGACGTTTTGAATCCATTTTTCGATTCGGTACGTACTGGTAGGTATGGAGTATTTAAACGTGGCTCAACATGATAACAAAACCTTTAAATCACTGGGTGAATTATCTCCGGTTATGGAAGGTTTTGGGTTGGATGATCAGGAAACCATTGGAATAGCGACTATAGGGTGCCAAACCCGCGCAATTGACAATACGGATGACCAAGGCTTACAAGAACTGATTTACCGAATTATTAAGCAAGACCAATCCGCATTTGGGGACTTGTTCAAAACAATGGTTGCAAGGGTCAACAGTTTGGCTTTGCGGATTACAGGTTGCGTTCAGTTAGCGGAAGAGGTAACTGAAGACACTTTTTTTCAAGTTTGGCGACAAGCTCCTCGTTTTGATCCTGCAAGGGGTACAGCAAAGGCTTGGATTCTAACAATAGCCCGCAGTCGAGCCTTGGATGCAAGGCGCAGTATACCTCCTTTTGAAGAATTCACTGGTACTGAAACCGCTGTAACTAAGGATAGCCAAGGTCAAGGCGACCTTCCCGATTTATTATCCGTCATAGAAGAAAATCAAGCGTTACATCGGGCCTTAGAAACATTAGCACCCTTGCCACGACAGCTAATTGCGCTGTCATTTTTTAGGGGGCTTAGCCATGATGAAATTGCAGAGTTTGCTGAGCTGCCTTTAGGGACGGTAAAATCTTATATACGCAGGGCGGTTATTCATTTGCGAGAAGCGCTCCTGGCTCCTTCACAACAATCGTAAAAAGACCATGAATAACCAAGCAAATAATGTTAATGATAGTCAAGATAGAGAACAATCAGAAATCTTTGATTTGTTGTCCGAGCATTTGGCGGTAACACCGGCATCGAATGCTTCGCTTGAATCGGTTGGAAAGCGGCTCGGCGAGCGTATTCAGAACAGCATTGCAAATCACGCTGGATTGCGCACAGTACGTTCGAGGGAAGGCAATTGGATCAATCTTGTATCTGGCATTCGTTACAAGCCCCTATGGGAAAGCACACAAGGCAATTCCGTGCTGGTCGAATTTACCCCAGGCTCTGCTTTACCTTTACATCGTCATCATTATCTTGAAGAAGGAATCGTGTTGTCTGGCAGTATACAATTGGACGATTTGGAATTAACACAGTTTGATTACCATGTATCGCCAATGGGCAGTCGGCATGGACGTATTCGTTCTGATCAGGGTGCCTTAGCCTATTTGCGCGGCAGTTCCCTTGGGCAACCATTGACCATGTTCAAAGAAGTACTCGGTGGCTTAATACCTAAAAACCATAAGGAAAGCAAATCCGTTAGGGCAAAAGATAACGACTGGATAGAAATCCAAGCCGGTGTTTTCCAAAAAGATTTGTGGACAGACGGAAACATTGCTTCACGGTTTTTCCGATTGGAAGCGGGCACACATATGGATGGACATGACCACCCTCTGGATGAAGAATGTATGATGCTGAGAGGCGATATTTTTCTGGGCGATATTCTAGTGCAGGAAGGCGATTACCATATTGCAACTGCAGGCTCAAAGCATTTACCCATTTTTAGCGATACCGGTGCCTTTTTATATGTCAGAGGGGCAGCATAAGTAAATTTATCCCCTAAGACATATTACTAACGCTTTTATGCTATTTACCATAATAAGGGTTTGATGGAGACAGGAAACTAAAATCCACGAAGTTCTTTATCAAGGTTCCGTTTCAATGAAGGATTGTTGTCAATATTAGCTTACGCTACCTTCTTTATAAAGCTATTCGCCAGACAATTTCTAGATATCCGCTATGTATCTGGTAGAGATTTGCTAAAAAATAACATGGCTATATACAAGTTGCAGGTTATGCAGGATTTATTTCAACCAACACGTTGAAATTTCTACAGGTTGGTTTAACTAGCCTGTGCTTTGTATATAGTCATGAAAAATAATCGACCCCATTAAGCCCGTCCTATCGAAAATACAGGAATTCAGTCTGAAACCTGAAGCCATTGAAAATGTTTCATATCAGTTTATTTCGATCCCAATTCAATCCATAACTAAATGCAGCTAACTATAATTTAGTTTTCCTGCATCCAAAACAAATGTTCCTTCGTACTGTTAGGGTAACTAATAATTTTACGAGGAGAACTCTATGCTGAATCATTTTTTTAAACCGCACTTGTTACTTTCTGGCTTGCTTGCTGCGGGCATTGGCTCAACGGCATTAGCTGCCAGTCATCGTGAGGCGCCCTTGATTGCCTTGGATCCTGCTGCCGATATTACCGATGTTTATGCTTTTGTCAGTTATGATCAGGCTAACCTGAATCGTACCCCAGAAGACCGAAAGGTGACTTTCATCATGAATGTCATTCCTGGTCAAGAACCTGGAGCTGGACCCAATTACTTTTCATTTGACGATAACGTTCGCTATCAATTCATTGTCGATAATGATAAATCAGGTGGCGGCCTGGACGATCTGGTTTATGAAGTAAAATTCAAGACCCAGGTTACCAATCCAAAACAGTTTATTCGCCCAGTAGCTGGAGTTGGCCCCTTGCCGCCAGTCACGGCACTTGAGGGCGACGGGGCAGCGGGTCTCGCCAGTATCCAACGCTATAGCGTCACGGAATTGCGCAATTGCCGTTTGACTGATAACAAAGAATTTCGACATTGTGAAGAAACCAAGCTTTTTGATGGCGAATTCAAGCCGACCGTTCCTTCCAATATAGGCCCACGTACGATGCCGGATTATGAGGCGCTCGCAGAACAGGGCATTTTTTCCGATGCAGCCACTGGGATCCGCGTATATGCCGGACAACGTGCCGAAACCTTCGCGATTGATTTAGGCGCAGTTTTCGACACCCTCAATTTTCGGGTCGAGGATGCCACGCCGATCCCAGGCTTGCGTCCTGCTATACCCGTTCAAACCGCCGCAGAGGATGCCAATGATAACGCTAACCCTTTCGGTGTAAATAACTTCAGTGGTTTTAATATCAATACTATCGCCATCGAAGTCCCTATCAGACGGTTAACTGAAGATGGTAAACAAGCCAATGCCAAAAACGGCACGATAGGTTTTTGGGCACGTACTTTACGTCCTACCGCTACATTACGAAATGACTTAGCCCATTTTAAAACACAAAAACACTTGAATAAGCTTATTGCCGGGAAAGGGCCTTACGTACAAGTCTCGCGCATGGCAAATCCGTTGGTGAATGAACTCATTATTCGATTTGGTCGTAAGGATTTGTGGAATGCCACGTTACCTGAAGATGAAGCGATGTTCTTGGATGCTTACCGTAAGTTGGACGTTGCGGGTGCTTTGCAATTGGTTTCTGGAGTACCGGTGCCTACCACGTCCCGCGAAGACATCGTAGGATTGCTATTGAAATACAAAGGGCAAAATCCTGATCCTAAAGTAGGCCCATTCTCCGAACTCTTACGCTTGGACATGACAGTGCCCCCGACACCACCTGCGGATATTAAACGTCTTGGGCCCTTTGCACATGACGCAAAAGGTGTTGCTACTGCCGATAACGCTGGCTTTCCTAATGGCCGAAGACCAAATGATGATGTAACCGACATTGTGGTGCGAGCTGCTGGCGGCACCAATTACATCAAAAATTTTGTGGGTGATGGGGTGGGCGTGAATGAGAAAGGGGTAACCGCCGATTTTCCTTTCTTGCCTACACCCTTTGATGGTCGCAATAGAAAACACATCAATCCAGGCGAATAATCTAAGGCATAAATTAAAAGGTTAGTGTTGGAGGGAGACGAGTCTCCCTCCAACACATTTAGACCAACTTATTTCGATACCATCGGGTAAGATCATGAATCTTGTTAAAACCATACTGTTCTCCTGCTTCATCCTGCACAGTGCCTGTGTATGGTCGGTAGCTTATATTCCCAAATCCGATGCTGAAGTATTAGAACATTTGCCCGTGACAACTGGTGAACTAAGCCGATTGCGGAGGTTACGCTCTCAACTTACCGAAAATACAGGAGATTATCCGCTTGCACTGTCTTTAGCGCGGGAATATATCACTGCTGGCAGGACTAATTCTGATCCACGTTATTTTGGTTACGCCGAAGCCATTCTAATGCCTTGGGTAAGCCCACAAAATAGCGTGCCTGAAGCCTTGGTATTAAGGGCTACAATCTTACAAAACCGTCATGATTTTCCATCCGCTTTGGCTGATCTTAAAGCTGCTTTGAATATCAATCCGCGTCTTTCCCAAGCCTGGTTAACCTTGGCCGCTATTTATGAAGTACAGGGCAACTATCCCTCAGCATTGCGTAGTTGCATGAACTTGGCAAGATTTTCAAGTTCGTTGATGGCGACAATCTGCGTCAATTCTGCATTAAGCCTATCAGGTCAGGCTAAAACGTCCTATGAACAACTTGTTTCTACGATCTCAACTCGAGAGGGCGGCGATCCTGAAGAGATGACGTGGGCTTATACTGTGCTGGCAGAACTCGCCGAACGCCTGAATTTAAACAAGGAAGCTAATAGCTGGTACCAGAAAGCCAACGAACAAGGCTATCGTAGCGTTTATTTATTATCCAGCTATGCAGATTTTCTGCTAGACCAGAATAAACCTGCTGAGGTGTTGGAGATACTCCAAGCCGAATCGAAGGCTGATACCTTATTATTACGCTTGACGCTGGCAGAACAAATACTGCAGCACAAAGATTTTACACAACACGTCGAACTTATCAAAGCAAGGATAGCTGCCGCAAAAGCGAGGGGAGATACTGTTCACCAGGGCGATGAAGCGCGGTTTACCCTGCATGTGCGCCAGGATGCACAAACTGCACTTAAACTAGCCATTGATAATTGGGCAGTTCAAAAAGAACCACGGGATGCTCGAATTTTGATGGAAGCGGCCATTTCTGCCAAAAATATAGGGGCGGCTCGATCGGTTATAAAGTTTTTAGCGCAAACTCACTTGGAAGATGCCCATTTAGAAGCATTAGTTAACAAGGTAACAGGACAAGGATCATGAATAAATTATTTTTGATGTTATTTTGCTTTTGGTCATCAGTTGCCTTTGCCCACAAACCCAGTGATAGTTATTTGTCAATTAATATTCAGGATAATCATCTGTCAGGCCATTGGGATATCGCCTTGCGCGACCTGGATTTCGCCATCGGATTAGACAGCAATCACGATGGTGCCATCACTTGGGGAGAACTGCGTTCCAAAAGATCAGAGATTGATCAATATGTTTTTGCCAGGCTACAATTAAGTGTTGGAGATGTAACTTGCCCAGCAACGCAAACTGATTTAAAGGTTGATGAACATACGGATGGTAAATATGCCGTGCTGTTTTTCAACGGCGATTGCAGGGCAACTCATTTAAATAATTTCACGATTGGTTATCGTTTATTTGCCGACTTAGACCCTCAGCATCGCGGCTTACTTAACCTGACGCACGAAAATATGAATTCTGGAGCGGTTTTAGTGCCTAGCCAACCTCCCAGGGCTTTCAACATATCGTCAAGGTCGCGTTGGTCAGAAACCCTGGATTTTATCGTTGAAGGCATCTGGCATATCTGGATTGGTTTTGATCATATCTTGTTTTTATTTAGCCTATTGATTCCTTCGGTCATGCTTTACCAAGCGCCTAAATGGCAACCCGTAGCTAATTTTAAACAAGCATTTTGGGATGTCTTCAAAGTAGTGACTGCATTTACTCTCGCGCATTCTATTACCTTAAGTTTAGCGGTTTTGAATGTGGTCGACTTACCCTCGCGTTGGGTAGAGTCCTGCATTGCCGCTTCGGTTATTATTGCAGCACTAAATAACATCTATCCCCTATTTACCAGAAGACGCGCCCTGCTGGCCTTCATATTCGGCTTGGTGCACGGCTTTGGTTTTGCTTCGGTTTTAACTGACCTCGGTTTAAACCAATCGTCGCTATTATGGAGCCTGTTGGGATTTAATTTGGGCGTCGAAATCGGCCAGTTTATTTTGGTTCTGGTGTTTTTACCGATAGCTTATAAATTCAGCCGTTATCCTATTTATATGCCTATCGTCTTAAAGTCCTGTTCACTTGGCATTGCGGGGTTGGCCAGTGTTTGGTTATTTGAACGCGCATTTGGGATTGTCGTACAAATTTGATCAATGCTGTTGTAAACGCAACATATATATCAACTGTCTACAATGCCATAATCCACACTCAGGTAACAAGGATGCCTCGATAACAGAACTTGGCAAATTTCATTTTTATAGCAAACTGAATTAACCAACCCGACCCCTATGTATAGTACTCAGCTATGTATAGTGCAGAGATGGTTGCAGGCTGCGAAGCGCTATTTCATTGATCTACAGAAAAATTGGGAGCCTATTAACTTGACATAGTTTGGCTGGTACTCTGAAGCGGAAATCCACACACTTCAATATGTCGAGGCCGATTTGGTCATGTAGGACAAGGCTCAGGCAAGATTCCAAGCCCCCGATACAAAAATATCCTGCTATCACTGCATCGATGCAGCTCCATCAGGCATTGAAACTATGTATAGGGGGCTACCAGCAATATCAGGTAGCGCATAGGACAGGGATCAATACTATACATAGTTCGGTACTATACATAGTGGCCGACTGCCGCTGCTCAATTTAACGTAACTTTATGATTTTCAACGGCTGCTTTCACCATTCCCGTTCCCTGTTGACTTAGAATGGTATCATGTGCAGATATGTCCGTGGTTTTCATGAATCATGGCTTTCCCCCGACCATCTGGCATCACCACATCGGCAAATAGAGCTTAAGGGGCTGGTCGTCACACGGCCTAAAACCGAAACTTTGGTAAAACCCTGCGCTTCCCTGGTCTTTGGCATCCACAAAAATACCTGCACTGCCAACCGCTTGCGCTGCGGAATGTGCGCGACTGACCGCGTCCGTCAATAATAGCCGCCCCAAGCCTTGGCCCTGCATATCGGAACGGACTGCCAGCCGCCCGAGCCGGGTCACAGGGATCTGGCGAGGGTATCGCTTGGCGAATTCCGGCGGCAAGTCATCAAAAAAGACAAACGCCGAGGCCAAGGCATAAAAGCCAAGGATACTCCCCGCCCCAATATCGCCATAACCCAAGCCATGGTATCGCTGGACTCCTGGGTTGCCTGAAGGCAGCGCGACAAATGTCCGGGAGATCCCCTTGGCCTGGTGTTGCAGTGCCGTTTGCCTTAACCAATTATTGAGGGCCGCAACGCCGCAATCAAATTCGTTTCGGTTGTGGTGCCCAGCTAAGGGTTCCAGTTTGATCATTTCGCCGGGCCGTATAGTCTTGTAGGGATGCCAATAACGTTGCATTGGGTGCTGGTGGGTTATCAAGCGCCCTGACAAACGCTTCCGCATCGGCTGCGCCCAGGTGGATGACCCGTTCCTGTTCAATGATGCGTTCAGCCTCACGCAAGGCCGTCTGCACCACAAATTGGTTGACGGTCGCCCCTACCATGCTGGCGGCTATCTCCAATGTTTCTTGGACCTGGGCAGGGACGCGGGCGGTAATTCGGCCGCGCTCAATCTGTGTGGCGCTCATGTGGGTGACTCCTATCGGGTTTAGGGCTGTATCCTACCATATCGGTGTCATTATGTCACCATTACAAACGCACTCTTCATTCAAAAGAAAGCCCGTGGTGTAAATACGTTCATTTTCTAAATAAGAAAAGAATGAAACGGCTTTTTTGGGCGGCTGCCAGCCGTAGCGAAGTCATGCCGATGTCTACCGTATATGGGTTTTTATCAGGGCGATGATTAATGGCTTTATTGTGGCAAAATAGTGCCCAATTTCTCACCGGTCAAAATACGATGAAAAATAGGGTCCAGGAACTCAAAAAACTTCACGGCGATGCCAACCGGGTGCTCATGAATGGCTCGAACACCCACCCAAAGACCGCCGCCAACTCAAAGCCTTTGAACTGCTGTCCGAGGCCGTCCAGCTGTTAAATGCGGCAAGCATCAACCTTGGGCTTGACGACGGCGAGAAATAAGACCGTCGCCGTCTTTTCTTCTGGCCCTATTCCAGCAAATGCCTTGCTAACCTGAAAAGTAACAAATAATGTGTGACAGTACCCACCGTCAAATTGGGTCGGTGGTAACCTCTTCAATAGCCTTAATAAGCCCCCATATAATCGCCTTTGCCGATTTCCAGGCCATTGTGGCGCAAGATTGCATAGGTGGTGGCGGCATGGAAGTAAAATTGCGGCAACCCGTAGTTGGACAGGTAAGCGTGGCCGGCCAGCTTTTTCTCTTTTGGGGTGCCGGGACGTAACACGATTTCCCGCGTTTCGCTGCCCTCGAATTGCGCAGGGTTAAGGCTGTCGATAAACGCCAAGGTGTTGGCAATCCGCCCCTGCAACTCGGCAAAGGCCTGTTCGTTGTCGTCATAGGCCGGCACGTCGACACCTGCCAGCCGTGCGCTGACGCTCCTGGCAAAATCGGTGGCAATTTGTACCTGGCGGCTCAACGGGAACATGTCGGGGGTTAGCCGCGCGTCCAGCAAGACTTTCGGTTCGAACTTTTTGTCGGCGGCAAACGCTTCGGCCTTGGCCAAAATGGCACCGAGGCTGCCTAATAGCTGTTTGAAAACGGGGACGGAGGTGCTGTACATATAAGGTGTAGTCATCGGTTCTTTCCGGTCATTTGTTTACGGTTATTGTCATTCATTGGAGTTAAGTATCTCATGGTTAGGCAGGGTTTCGTGTATCGACACGCCAGTGGCACAGTGCTGGTCACCCACTACACCCCCGAAAACGCGTCGCTGACCACTTTTTGCCTTTGCTTGGCATCGGTGTTGAGGTACAGGGACGTGGTGCTGATGTTGGCATGGCCGAGCTCGTCGCGGATATAAGTCAACGGCACTTGCTTGTCGTTGGCCAGGTAACTGCCGTAACTGTGGCGCAACCAATGGGCCGAGGCCTTGCGCAGCTTGTTGGCCAGGCGTGGGTCGGCATTGCCGCCGATTTCCAAGTCAATCAACATCTGGTCGAAGAAGGCCGCCAGGATCTTGTGCAGCCCCGCAGGGGACAGGTGCTTGCGCCCAGTCTTGTCGCGCAGGCTGGGGATCAGCGGGGCTTGCTGCGGCAGGAAGTCAAAATGGGAGGGCAGCCCCCGGAGTTTCAGGTAGTCCCTCAGTTCTTCCATAAAGAGCTGGGGCAACGAGGTCTTGCGTTCCTTGCTGTTTTTCCCGACCACGCTCAAAAAATAATGCTCGCCGGCATCGTCTTCCAAGCACTCGATATCACCAAAACTGGCGGCGGCCAATTCATGGATGCGCAGGCCGGTGCTGAACGCAAGCTTCAATATATACAGGGTCCGTCGGGTGATTGGGAAATCCAAGGATTCCGGGACAACTTGCGCTTCGGCATAGGCAAAGACCCTCTGCATTTGTTTCAAGGTGAACGCCCGGTTGTTGGCCTGGGACTTGGCCTGGGCAAACTTGATGCTGGCGACGCCGTCGAAATTGTTGTGTTTCAAGTACTGTTGCTTGACCAGCCAGTCCATGCACGAAGCGATAACCGTCTTGGCGTAGTTGACGCTACGGGGCGACAGCACCAACGCAGTTTTGTCGGTTTCTGGGTTTGTATCCGTTTGACCGGATAGAGTTTTCGGGGTGCGGTAGGTAAACGGCTTCCAGCTGCCCTGGCCTTTAATGGCCGGCGCCAGGGTGACCCACTGGACATCGGCCGTGGTCAGGGTCTTCAAAAAATGGATGTATGCCTTGCAGTCGTCGGTGTTGAGCGAGGACAGCGCCTTGCCCCGTTCCAGCACCGCCCACAGCAACAGGCGTTCCAGCTCTTTCTTATAGGCGTTGTGGGTTTTGCTGTTGCCGTCTTTCAGGGACAGCCAACTGTGGATGGCATCCAGGTCATGGGCCGCGTCGATCCGGCTGGTTTCGGGCGAGCGGTTGCTGCCGTGTTCGCCGTTGAGTGCGATGGGGACCGTCACCCGTTCCAGGGGCGCGACCCCGTGCAACGGCGCGGGTAAGGCGGAGGGCAGGGGTTTGCGGTCCAGTGCGTAGCCCAGCGCCAAGGCGTGGCCGTCAAAAAACCGCACCAGGGTTTTCAATTCCGGTTTCAGCTTGTTAGGCAGGACGGTGTCCCCGGCAAAAACCGATTCCAGGAAGCCGGCCAAGTCCGCCAAGGTTTGCACCTTGCGCGGCAAGTCGGCACAGAGGGATTCCCCAAACCACTGGCGAACCCCATGCGCCAAGTCGGGCACCGGCTCCGGCAGGCTGTTGAGCGTACCCAAAGCCTTAAGGCAACGGCGTTGCCACAGTTCGGCCATACTCCTTTCACCCAACCACAGCCCAACCTGTTCGGGTTTGCCGTAAAACTGCGATTTGGCCGCCAACTGGCGGCGCAGCCGCCGGACGCGTTGTTTGGCGGATTCGCCGCCGTCCTCAAGCTGCCCGTCCAGTACAGACCAGTCCAGGTGGTTGATCCATCCCCTTAATAGGGTCACGTCGTCCAAGTCCATCGTTTTATGCCCTCATAGTGCCTCGTAGAACAGTATAACTGGAAAATGCTGCTAAGTTAATATAATGGGGGTTATATTGACTATAGAATCTGTTAACTAAACTATTTAAGTGTTTTAGTGAATAATTTACTTACCCTGCCCCGCCAGTTTTGCTACAATGCCAGTAACCCCGGGAAACGGACCCAACAAGCCATTCTCGGCGCAATGTGAGGTATTCATGCTCTTTGAGGACAACAAGCCGTGACCGATCCTTGTTTTGCCCGTTGGCAGCGCCTCCGCTGGGAAAACCCCCAAAAAGGGCGGTATTACGAGGCGTGGACACGTAAAAACCTGATCGGGGAGTGGGAGGTGTTTTGTGTCTGGGGCGGTATCGGCACCAAACTGGGCGGCTCTAAGGTGATTCCCACGGAGTCCATTGAAGCGGCAGGCGACATCATGGCAACAATCCACGCCAAACGCCTAAAACGGCACTATTTACCGGTAAAACCATGCTAAAAAAGAACACTTACGCCCGCGCCTTTGAAGCATGCGAGGATTTTTTTGCCGAAACCGGTCAAATGCCGACCATAGAGGCTATTAAACCCATCATCGGGGTCAACAGCCCGTCGATCATCTCCAGCGCCATCAAGGACTGGAAAAACGCACTGTCGCAAACCGTCCGGAACGGCCAGGGCATCACCCCTGGACTCCCCAAAGCATTGTCGGACGCGCTGACTGCCGTTTGGGAACAGGCGCTTGAAGAAGCCACCCTTCTTGTCAAGGACAAGCAAGAGGGGCTGCAAGCCAAGCAAAAGGCACTGGACACCCAAGAGCAAGCCCTCAATGAGGAAGCTACACGCATCCAGCAGTTGGTCAGCGTCACCGAACAAAGGTTTGCGGAAGAAATCGGTTATTTAAAGAAAGAAGCCGGCCGACTTGCTGGCGAAGCCATCGCCTCAAAGGAGCAAGCTGATCAGTATCGGGCGAGGGCAACCGCCCTAGAAAAGGACAATGCCGTGCTGGCCGAAGAAATCCGCCAGGAAAAGGAAAAACTCAGCCGCCTGGAAACCCAGTACGACCGGGAACACGGCTGGGCGCTCAAGCGGATCGAGGAAGAGAAGGACAGCCACCGGCAGAAAACCCAGCACGAAATGAACCGGCTGCAATCGGAAACCGTCAGGAGTAAGCAGGCCGCAGAAATGGGCCAAGCAAAAATGGAACAACTCAGCCAGCAAGTGAACGAATACCGGGACATGACAAGCCAACTGGAAGGACACTTGACCAGAGAAAAGCTAAAAATAGCTGAGTTAACGTTGGACAAGGCCAATTTACAAAGTGA
>JAYVGW010000174.1:0-6009 GCA_043771735.1 Methyloglobulus sp. | reverse complement strand
CAGCCACCACCATTCTTGTCATTGTGTTTTGTATAAAATAACCAATAATACAATAACTTCTGGTTGTTTATTAAAGTAATTGAGAACGCCCCCTAGCCTTCTCCCTCAAGGGAGAAGGAATCCGCCACTTAACTTAACGGCATTGGTTTGACGACTGTAGCATTTGAAACGCCTTGGGTGTTGGCTGGGTTGCTGTTAACGCTGTTGCCGTTAATCAAAACAGGGATTAAACCGACGGCTTATTCCTGGCTTGTTATGCTGCCGCCTGATCCGCTCTCGGTATTCTTCTCAGGCTTGTTAAGGTTAATCGGCATGGCTACAATTGCGGCACTGATATTAGGCTTATCCGGCATATACCTGAAAGAGCAACAGGTTGAACGGGTTGGACACGGTGCCCATATCGTCCTGCTCTTGGACAGAAGCAGCAGCATGGACAATACCTTTGCCGGTAAAGCACCGAACGGCGTGGAAGAATCCAAATCGCTGGCGGCAAAACGCTTGTTATCCGACTTCGTGGACAAACGGCAGCAAGACCGCATAGGCATTGCCGCCTACAGTACGTCGCCGTTGTTTGTGATGCCATTGACCGAAAACAAACAGGCCATCCAGTCGGCTATCTCGGCGATGTCAACGCCTGCATTGGCTTATACCAATATCAGTAAAGGCTTAGCGATGGCCTTGTCATTCTTCGACCAACAAACCGTGACCGGAGCGCGGGTGCTGCTGCTGGTTTCCGACGGCGCGGCGGCTATTGACCCTGACAGCGAACTGGAATTGCGTAAGCTGTTCAAGGAAAGCCAAGTGCGGTTGTACTGGATTTTTCTGCGTACCCAAAACAGCCCAGGCTTAAATACCATCCCGGACAATCCCAGGGACGATACCGCAGATGCCATGCCGGAACGCTATCTCAACCTGTTTTTTAGCAGCCTTAACATTCCCTATCAAGCCTACGAAGCGGAAAGCCCGAAAGCCATGCAGCAAGCGATCCATGATATAGGCCAATTGGAAAATCGGCCTTTGCATTATTACGAGCGCATCCCTAAGCGTGATTTGACCGAGGCGTGTTATCAGTGGGCAACGGCAATGCTGGGCTTGTTGCTCATGCTGAAATTGTTTGAGGTGCGTATAGTATGAATCGCTTTATTAATCAGATGATCTGGATTGCATTTGTAGTAAGCGGTTTGTTGGCTGTGTTCATGAGCTGGTCATGGGTCGGGGTATCTCAGCAAAACACGCTAATCAGCGAATTGCTTGCAGGCCGCGATGCCGCCATAACAAACCTCACTTCAGCACCGCCCGAAGTCCGGCTTGCCAAGGCGACGTATCTGCTGAAACAACATCGGCCTGAAGATGCCTTGGCAACCTTAAGCGCTATTCTCGATCAGGGCGATAGTCATTTACAAGCGAAAATCCGTTATAACCTGGGCAATCTCTACTTGAGCCAGGCCATTGCCAAAGTTGACGCTGCCCGTGCGGATGAAGCGCGAACTTCCGTCACCTTGGCAAAACAGGTTTATAAACAGGCGTTGCAAAGGGATAGCCAATTTTGGGATGCCAAATACAACCTTGAAACCGCCATGCGCTTATTGCCGGATTTTGATCGGATCAATATCGAAGATGAGAGCGGCCAACAGCCTAAAAATCCGCTTTGGACGACTGTGCCGGGTTTTCCCCGTGGCCTGCCTTAATAGTTTACAAATGGTCTATCACACATGTTGAACCGTCAAATTGGTAAAGACTACCGATTTTGGTCATTGCTATTGGCTTTGGCTGCGATGTTCTTCAGTTTTATTTATCCGTCTAAAATCGAACATCGGCCTACCTATGAGCTAATCGCAATTGTCGATATTACCCGTAGCATGAATGCAGAGGATTATATTCTGGATGAAAAAACCGTCAGCAGACTTGAATTCGTCAAGCACACATTAAGCAAATTACTGCTGCAATTGCCCTGCGAATCAAAGTTAGGCTTAGGTGTTTTTACCGACCGGAGGTCTACCTTATTATTCGATCCGATTGAGGTCTGCACAGGTCATAACGAACTCGATGCCGCCATTAAAGCGTTGGACTGGCGAATGGCCTGGGCAGCCGATAGCCGTATTGCCAGTGGTTTGTTCTCGACCTTGGAGATGTTAAAGGATAAAAAAGAAACTATCTTATTCATGACCGACGGCCATGAAGCGCCTCCGGTTAATCCGCGTTATCGAACCGACTTTTCATCGGTCAAAAACAAGTTGAAAGGTTTGGTTATTGGTGTCGGCGGTATGCAACCTGTGCCTATCCCTAAATATAACCAACGCGGAGAACCCCAAGGTTTCTATACTGCGGAAGATGTGCCGCATCGTTCGGCGTTTGGCGAGTCCGACCTGAACCCTGAAAAAATCGAAGGCTACGATGCCCGCAATGCTCCTTTCGGCAGCGCCGAAGTAACAGGGACTGAACACCTAAGCGCACTCAACGAAAGCTATTTAATGCAATTAGCCTCAGAAATCGGTTTCGGCTACCTTCATCTTACAGATACACAAGAGATTCTTTCCAAACTGGAAAAGAACAATTATCACGTCATGAAGTCAATAAATGTCGATGTGCGTTGGCGATGGGCGCTTTTGGCACTAATACTAGCAGTGGTGGTATGGCTATGATTATGAATTGAAACATATAGGGCTAAAACATACTAGCCGGAATTTATGCTGCCTTATAAATCTTGCATTGATAAAACTATTTTTCCCGTGGCATGGCCTGTTTCGATAAGACGATGTGCTTCTGCCGCTTGTTGCAATGGGAGTTCATGATCGATATGCGGCTTTAGCAAGCCTTCATCTATCCAAAGCGCACATTGTTGCAATATTTGGACGTGTTTGTCCCTGGCTTCATCAAGGTCTCTGAGCATCGGCGTTAACATGAGTTCAAAACCAATCAACAGGTTACGCATCCTGGCTTCGGTTAAATCAGTATCAGCCACAGCCAATAAGGTGATTATCCGCCCGAAATGTGCGGCTGCATTGATGCTTTCTTTGAACACGTTCGCCCCGACCGTGTCGAAAACCAAATCTGCGCCCTTGCCTTCCGTCAGGCTTAACACCGTGCTGACAACAGCTTCGCGCGAATATACAACCACCTCATCCGCACCTAATGCCCTGACAAAATCGGCTTTTTCTTCGCTGCTTACGGTTGTTATGACCCTGGCTCCCTTAAGTTTCGCCAGTTGTATGGCGACATGGCCGACACCGCCTGCACCTGCGTGGATAAGCACGGTCTGGCCTTGTTGCAAGCCGCCACGGTCATAAAGGCCGCCCCAGGCAGTTATCAACACCAAAGGCAAGGCGGCAGCTTCGGTGAATGACAGGCTATTCGGCATCAAGGCCACCCAGCGCTCATCCAACACATTGAATTCGGCATAATTGCCCTGCTCCCGACCCAAGCCGCCATGACAAAACCAAACCTTGTCGCCGGGCTTAAAGCGGGTCGCTGCACGGCCTACCTCAATCACCGTTCCCGCACCATCGCAACCCAGAACCGCAGGTAATGGCTGGTCGTAAAAAACGCCATTCCGCCTGATTTTGGTATCTACAGGGTTAACCCCCGCCGCAGCGAGCTTGACCTTGATTTGCGTAGGTTTTGTTATTTGTGGTTCGGGGATCTCCTGATATTGGAGGACATCGGGACTGCCCGTCGCTGTCATGACGATTGCTTTCATGGTGGGTTGCCTATCTGCTGTATTAAATTTAAGCATGGGTAAGTAACACTAAATATCGCTCACCCATTGTTGTCGATAATCTTGGTAAGTGTGGTGTTTTATACGCCTTATTTGCTCGCCATTGGTCATATAAACATCGGGCAGATTATACCCATTAAACCGATTAGCCTTAACCAAGCTGTAAGAACCCACGTTTTTAAACACCAATTTATCTCCCACTGACACGGGTTGATTAAAGCAATATTCTCCGAAAATATCGCCCGCCAAGCAGGTACAGCCTGCTAATATTGCATGATAAGCGCCTTCAGGATCATGTTCGACTAATTCGGGTTGGCGTTGGTATTCAAACACCTCTGGATGGTGATTGATAGAGATATCCAAGATCGCAATGGTCTTGCCGTCGCTATCGAAGCGATCAATCACGGTGGCCAGCAAATAGCCCGCCTTCCCTACGACTGCATTGCCAGGCTCGATGATAACTTCCAGATCAAAATCCTGTTTTAACTGCCTTACCTGCTCGACAAAGCCGCTGCTATCGGCGATTTGATCGAACAAATAGCCGCCGCCCAGGTTTAGCCAATCTAGGTTGGTTAATTGCTTACCCATCAAATGCCGCAGCTTATCCAAAGTTTGAATGAGCGGCGCATAATCCGTCGCGGAAAAAACGGTATGAAAATGTAAGCCCTTAATTTGCCCGGCAATATCAGGACTAAGCACATCGCCTATATCTACGCCCAATTTGGAATACTGACGGCAAGGGTCATAGCGGGCATCATCGGTAAAAGAAAGTTTCGGATTAATCCGCAAACCAATTAATGCCTTGTTTGATGCAATGCTTGCAACTTGCCGGAATTGGCTAATGGAATTGCAACTGATATGGGAGCAAAGCGAGGTCAACTCTGCTACCTCATCAGACCGAATTCCCGGTGTCGTCAAATGAATGCTGCCCTGCCCCGCCAGGATTTCATCCGCCAGTCGCGCCTCAAACAATGAGCTTACCGAAAAACCATCAAGATAAGGTTTTGACAACTCCATAACAGCAGATAAGGGCAGGGATTTTATTGAGTACAAAACCTTGCAACCACTGAGTTCACGAAGCTTAACCAATGCTTTCAACGCCTTAAGTATTTCAGCCTCATCCACCACAAACGCGGGTGAACTGGGAACGCTGTCTTTTAACGCCTGAATGTCCATTACTAAAACGTATCGCCTTGTGCATCAAGAAAACTGCGCTGGATAATACACGGAATTGGCGTAAAAGTGAGCGGGAATAACATTTGACGGATGAATTCACAAGGTCTCTAGCTTTGAAAAATAGCGGCTTGTTCAGCTATAGTTAATAATCATGGGGTAAATTGACAGCCAGTAACCACTGCTTAGTGTCTTGTTTTGGGCTACACTAAACTTGAGAAAAGGCTGTTTATCCCCAAGAAAGCAAATAACCCTTTGATTTTTCATTTACTTACTACTTAGAGAACGCACCATGATAAACAAAAAATTATTAGCGATAAGCATAAGTTCGGTATTGTTAACGGCTTGTGTAACCGACCCTTACACGGGGCAATCAAGCATCGGGAATACCGCTAAAGGAGCCGGTATCGGTGCTGTTCTAGGCGGAGCGACCGGTACCGCATTTGGTGGCAATGACCTTAAAAACGCCGGTTGGGGTGCGTTAGCAGGTGGCGCGGTCGGTGCTGCGGTCGGTGCTTACATGGACCACCAGCAACAAGCCATGCAACAATCACTGAAAGGGACCGGCATTGAAGTGCAACGGACGGCTGAAAACACGCTTAACCTGACCATGCCCAGCAGCATTACCTTTGGTTTTAATTCAGCGCAAATAACACCTGATGCACAAAATGCGCTGAATTCCGTAGCCAATGTATTAAACCAATACCCTGCCTCGACCATCAATGTCACCGGACACACCGACGACATCGGCAGCGACAGCTATAACCAGAAGTTATCCGAACAACGCGCCGCCAGTGTCGCCGCTTACTTAACCCAGCATAACGTAAATTCTAGCCGTCTCGCCCAGCAAGGCATGGGCGAACGTATGCCTAAATTTCCCAATACCGACGAAAACAATCGTGGGCAAAATCGGCGCGTAGAGTTGGCGATTGTCGCCAATAATAATGCCGGTGCTGCTCAAGGTGGTCAGCAAGGCGCTCCCCAACAACAGCAACAAAGCTATCCTCAGCAACAGCAGCAGGGTTACCCTCAACAGCAACAACCACAAGGGTATCCACAGCAGCAAGGCTATCCGCAACAACAGGGTTATCCACAACAGCAAAACTATCCGCAGCAACAAG
>JAYVGW010000173.1:0-3876 GCA_043771735.1 Methyloglobulus sp. | reverse complement strand
GCAAAGGTAAGACGACCACGCCGTGCATGACCGTCGGTATTGATTAAATTAAATTCCATGCCATTGTGTTTGCCCATAAATGAAGGTTGCAGATTATCCAGCCTTTTTAGTCTTTAGTGCAATAAACCATTGTGTTATGCACAAAAGAAACCAGATCACCTGGTTGCTCGTTTTCGATCAAGACTGGTTGGTCAAACCAATTTTTTTTACAACATTCTATGCAGCTTTATTAAACTTCCCTTAGAATGGGTAAAGCGGACCAAGCCGAATTAGAACAGACCTCGAAATTAGGCGAGTTTCACGATCCATCGGTAATCAGTTTTGTAGTTTTGTAGTGCTTTTTTCTTTTCGTCTTTAATTATTATTCGGGAATCATAATGAATAGCAAATTATTAAAGTTGTCATGCTTTGCGTTATTGCTCTTACCCGTTGCGGCTTTTGCTGGGGAAGCGCAGGAAGTTTTAAGCACACCCCAGTCATTAAGTTTAACCCATCATATCATCGGCTATCTTTCTATCGCCGTTACCGTTCTGGCATACATAGCCGCCATGTCAGAAGAAGTGATCGAACTGCGCAAGTCCAAACCGATGGTCCTGGGTTCGGCGCTGGTGTGGTTTGCAATATGTATCTACTATGCCTTGCACGGAGAAGCCAAAGTTGCGGCAGTCGCATTTGAAAGTAATCTGCTTGCTTATATCGAATTGTTTTTATTTATCCTGGTATCGATGACCTACCTGAATGCCATGGAAGAACGCGGCATTTTCGATGGACTCAGGATTTGGCTGTTAAGTCGGCAATACAGCTATCAGCAACTGTTCTGGATAACCGGAGTGCTTGCCTTTCTTCTTTCTACAGTGATCAGCGGCATGGCGGTAGGCCTTTTAATGGGCGCTGTTGCGGCTGCCGTGGGTAAATATAAGAAAGAATTCGTCGCCCTGGCTTGCGTTAATATCGTTGTGGCGGCCAATGCTGGCGGTTCGTTAAGTCCCTTGGGCGGCATTTCGACGCTGTTCGTCTGGCAACATAAAATCCTGCCTTTCTATGAATTCTTGTCCTTAGCTATTCCATGCATGGTCAACTTTCTTTTGCCGGCAGTCGTCATGCATTTTTTCGTCCCCAAAGAAACACCGGCTGCTTCCACCAGCACCATCTGGCTTCGTCGTGGCAGCAAGCGGGTTATTTTACTTTTTATCGTGACACTCGCTATTACAGTTTCTTCAAATATTGTTCTGGAACTGCCACCTGCCGCTGGCATGATGGCGGGTCTAGGTTTATTACAATTTTTCAGCTTTTATCTGACCAGGACAGCACACGAAGTCAAAAGTGACTTTGCCCATGTATACCAGCTCTTTCAAGTAGAAGCCCCCAGGAATAATAATAAACAAGACTTTGACATTTTCAAGAATATTGGCAATGTGGATTGGGATACGCTGTTATTCTTTTACGGCGCGATGATGTTGATTGGAGCCCTGGGATTTATCGGCTATCTTGATGCCATTGCGCATTTTCTGTTCGGGCAGATTAGCGCCACAGTTGCCAATATTAGTATCGGCCTTTCCTCTGCGTTTATTGATAACGGTACCTTGATGTTTGCCGTATTGAGTATGCATCCCGACCTCCCAACCGGTCAATGGCTGTTGTTGACTTTAACCCTCGGTGTGGGTGGTAGTCTGCTGGCAATAGGATCAGCGCCCGGCGTCGCTTTGCTCGGTCAGATCAAAGAGGGCTATACCTTTGCATTCCATATGCGCTGGATGCCCGTTATTTTGCTGGGCTATTTCGCCAGCATTGCCGTGCATTTCTGGATAAATGCCAGGTATTTTTAAGCTGGTGAGTCAGATATACCCGGCAAACAGTGTTTTCTTGAAACCATGAGGAAATACCGTACCTGTTTTCTTTATCTTACGGGCTATTGGACGGAAATCATGCCGTGCGATTTTTCTTAAACGTTTATTAGTGTCAGATTAGTTACAATAATGTCCTCAAATTCACAAAATCAATCCAAAGAAAAAATGGCCGGTCTGGCGCTAGGCGCCATCGGCGTTGTGTTTGGCGACATCGGCACCAGCCCGTTATATGCTCTCAAGGAAGTTTTCCACGGAGGTTTAACGATTGATAAACTCCATGTACTTGGCGTTTTGTCTCTGATTTTTTGGTCATTAACGCTGGTTGTAACAATAAAGTACGCTATTTTTATCATGCGTGCCGACAACAAGGGCGAAGGCGGCATTATCGCGCTAATGGCTCTTGCCTTGCATGGCTCCAAAGATAATCCTAAAAAAATGGCCTTCATCGTCACCATCGGCTTACTGGGCGCCTCGCTATTTTACGGCGACAGCATCATTACGCCAGCAATATCCGTACTTAGCGCGGTCGAGGGCTTGCAAATTATCGCGCCGTCATTGGCCGATTATGTGTTGCCGATTACCATCACGGTGCTGGGCGGGCTGTTTATTATTCAAGCGAAAGGCACCGGCAAGGTGGGCAAAATCTTTTCGCCGATCATGTGTTTCTGGTTTGCCTTGCTTGCAGTCCTGGGCGTGATTAACATTATCCATGAACCGGGCGTGTTGATGGCGGTTAACCCTTATTACGCAGTCCATTTGCTAATTGAGTTAGGGTGGCACGGATTTTTGATCATGGGCGCGGTGGTGCTGGCAATCACTGGCGCCGAAGCGCTATACGCCGATATGGGACACTTCGGCCTGAAACCGATCCGCTACGCCTGGTTCAGTTTTGTGTTTCCGGCGCTGTTGCTCAATTATTTCGGACAGGGAGCGCTGTTGATCGGCCACCCCGAAGCAATACAAAATCCTTTCTATTTACTTGCGCCGACCTGGGCTTTGTATCCGATGCTGTTTTTATCAACCCTGGCGACCGTCATCGCCTCGCAAGCAGTCATCTCCGGTGCTTTTTCAATAACACGGCAGGCGATTCAGCTGGGTTACTGTCCGCGCATGAACATTTTACACACCTCAGGCGATGAAATGGGACAAGTCTATGTTCCCGCCGTTAATTGGCTGTTGATGGTGTCGGTTTTCGTGCTGGTGCTCAGTTTTCAATCATCTTCAGCGCTTGCATCGGCTTACGGTATTGCTGTTACCGGTACGATGATAGTTGACACGGTACTTGCGTACATCATCATCCAGGCCTTATGGAAATGGACAAAGGCAACCAGCGTGACCTTCCTGTCGACATTTTTGGCCATAGACTTTCTGTTTTTTTCTTCCAATAGCCTGAAAATCCCGACCGGTGGCTGGCTCCCCCTAGTCGTTGCTACCGTACTGTTTTTATTGTTGACGACATGGATTAAGGGACGCGCGTTACTTTCGGAATATATGGATGAGAGAAGAGTGTTATTCGAGGATCTGGAAGAGAAAATAAATGCTAAATTGGCGCGGGTAGAGGGCACTGCGATTTATTTGACTAGAAGCTTACACGGTGTGCCTCAAGTGCTGCTGCACAATCTTGAACACAATCATGTATTGCATGAGCGAATTATTGTGCTGTCCATTGTTACCACGAACGACCCCTATGTTGACGAAGAGCATCTGGTCAAAGTCAGGGCCTTCGGTGAAAACCGGAATTTTTACCGGGTGAAACTTTATTACGGTTTCAAGCAAAACGCAGATGTACGTCGTGCATTGGAGTTATGCGTACAGGAAGGCCTGGATATTAATCCCAAAAAGGCCTCTTTTTTCATCGGCAGTGAACATGTATCTTTTCGTAACAAAAGCCCAATGCCGAAATGGCGCAGGGGTTTGTTCAGGTTTTTATTCCACAATTCTTCCAATGCAATTGATTTTTTTAAAATACCTGTTGACCGGGTTGTGGAACTCGGAATTCGTATCGAGCTGTAACCGAAACTTTAGATAT
>JAYVGW010000172.1:0-2779 GCA_043771735.1 Methyloglobulus sp. | reverse complement strand
AATAAAGCCCAGCAAAAAATCGCGATGACTGCTCCGGTTATTCAGGAAAAACAAGCAGAAGAAATTGCCATGACTGCGCCGGTGTTCCAAGAAAAATCTGGCAAGACTTGGCTTATGTCATTTGTGTTGCCAGCGGATTACACTTTGGCAACCGCGCCAGTGCCAATGGATCCTACGATTGTCCTTAAAGAAGTGCCGAGCAAGAAAGTTGCCGTGCTGACTTATTCTGGATTTCTGTCTGAGCAAGTCATTGAGGAAAAGACCAATGAATTGAAAAGTTGGCTGGAAGCGAATGGATACAAAGCCATTTCATCACCGCGTTCGGCAGGTTTTGATCCGCCGTGGACATTGCCGTTTTTGCGTCGCAATGAAGTCCACATTGATATTGAATAACTTAGAACCATGACCATAAAAGACAGCAACGGTACTGAACTTAATGACGGCAATTCCGTGCAAGTGATTAAGGATTTAAAGGTAAAAGGCACGTATTTTACCTTAAAGCGCGGGACGGTCATCAAGAACATCCGCCTTACGGATGATGAAGAAGTCATTGAATGCAATGCGGAAAAGGCTAAAGGGCTGGTGCTTAAAACCTGTTTTTTGAAGAAAGTTTCGTAGAGACGCAAGATTTTGCGTCTCTACATTAAATCTTACGATCAGTTTTGATAAAGCCGTCATGATTACACTATAGAATCGACCTTGTGAAGTTTTAAATCCCGTTCGTCTTGAGCCTGTCGAAAGGCGCGTGTGCTTCGACAAGCTCAGCACGAACGGTTCAAAAAAAGGCCGAATCTATAACAAGATAAGCTTGATGAACAACGGCAACAACAAATGGATATAAAACAAGCACTAGCCACCTTATTAAACAAGCAAAGCCTCTCTGCTGCCGAAATGCGCGAGGTAATGCGGACTATCATGAGCGGTGGTGCGACCGATGCCCAAATTGCCGGATTCTTAGTCGCCTTGCGCTGTAAAGGCGAAACCGTAGACGAAATTGCCGCTGCGGTAGAAGTGATGCGCGAGCTGGCAAGCAAAGTGCCGATAACAGGAGAAAATGTTGTCGATACCTGCGGCACTGGCGGCGATGGCGCGAATACATTCAATATTTCGACGACCTGTGCTTTTGTCGTTGCTGCTGCGGGTGGACAGGTAGCCAAACACGGCAACCGTTCGGTATCGAGCAGTTGCGGCAGTGCCGATGTGCTGGAAGCGGCGGGTGTCAATCTGGATTTATCGGCAGAACAAGTCGCGCAATGCGTAAGAGAAATCGGAGTGGGTTTTTTATTTGCGCCCAAACATCATGGTGCGATGAAGCATACTATCAACGTACGTAAGGAAATGGGCGTACGGACGTTGTTTAACCTGCTCGGCCCCCTATCTAACCCCGCATCCGCGCCTAACCAGTTGATCGGTGTTTTCTCCAAAGGCTGGGTAGAACCACTGGCGCAGGTGTTAAAAAAACTCGGTAGCCAGCATGTGTTGGTGGTGAGTGCTGAAGACGGCCTGGATGAGATCAGTATCGCATCAGCCACACACGTTGCGGAACTAAAAAACGGTGTTGTCTCGACTTATACCGTAACCCCTGAGCAATTCGGCTTACAACGGGCGAGTTTGGCTGAGTTGTCGGTAACGAATGCCGCAACCAGCCTGAACATGATAAAATCTGTCCTGAAAAATCAACTGGGGCCAGCCTTGGATATCGTGTTGTTAAATGCTGGGGCAGCGATTTATGCGGCGAATATCACCGACACCTTTGTCGATGGAATTAGCAAAGCCCGTGAAGTGATTGCCAGTGGCGCAGCTTATGCCAAGCTGGACGCACTCATCCAATATTCGACCAAAATAACACAACAAAAACAATGACCGACACCCCAGACATACTAAAAAAAATCCTCGAAAAAAAAGTCGAAGAAGTTGCCAACCGTAAGCAACGAATGAGCATTGCCGATATGGAAGAGATTGCCCAGGGCGTTGAAAGACCGCGTGGGTTTTATCAGGCTTTGCAGCATAAAGTCAGTGCTAAAAAGCCCGCTATCATCGGCGAAATCAAAAAAGCCTCGCCCAGCCAGGGCGTGATTCGGGAAAACTTTGAACCTATTGCCATCGGCCTGGATTATGCGATGAATGGCGCGACTTGCTTATCGGTGTTGACGGATAAGGAGTTCTTCCAAGGTGCAGAAGCTTATTTAGAAATGGTGCGACAACGTTGTCCCTTGCCTGTTATCCGCAAGGATTTCATGATAGACCCGTACCAGATTTATGAATCCCGCGCCTTGGGAGCGGATTGCATTTTATTGATTGTTGCTGCTTTGGGTGATGGGCAAATGCAAGAATTGTCCGATACTGCGACAAATTTAGGGCTGGATGTGCTGGTGGAATCACATGATGCAAAAGAATTGGAACGCGCCTTAAAGCTGGAAACCAAATTAATCGGCATCAACAACCGCAATCTGCGTACGTTTGAAACGTCCTTGCAAACGACATTAGACCTTAAAGCAATGATACCTTCTGATAGAATCGTGATTACCGAAAGCGGCATCCATACCCAAGACGATGTGCAACTGATGCTGGACAATGACATTTACGCATTTTTAGTGGGTGAGTCATTCATGAGAGCAGAAAGCCCTGGGCAAAAAATGCGTGAATTATTTAGTTTATAAGTGCCGCCTTCCAGAATTTTGCTAGGCTCTGTTGACATTTGGTAAAAATACTTTCCATATCAAATAGTTATGATTTACCTAGAGATTGTAAGCAGTTGTTTTAAAACGCCTATCTTTGA
>JAYVGW010000171.1:0-4431 GCA_043771735.1 Methyloglobulus sp. | reverse complement strand
AATAGCAGCTTCATCAATGGCAGGATGCCGCCGATTTCGATTAATTCCGCCATCGAATAGTGGCCGCTGGGTTTTAAATCCGCCAGCATCGGTACTCTGCTGCCGATGCGGGTAAAGTCGTCCAGGGTTAAATCAACGCCGGTGGCATTGGCCATGCCCAGCATGTGCAGCACGGCGTTAGTTGATCCGCCTAAGGCAATGATCATGGTAATGGCGTTTTCAAACGCTTTTTTGGTCATGATGTCGCGGGGTTTAATGTCTTTTTTTATCAACTCCATCACGGCTGCGCCAGCGCGTTCGCAATCCAGGCGTTTGTCTTGGGAAATCGCCGCCTGCGCCGAGCTGCCAGGTAAACTCATGCCCATCGCTTCAATCGCCGAAGCCATGGTGTTGGCGGTGTACATGCCGCCGCAAGAACCTGCGCCGGGGATGGCTTTAGCTTCGATCTCAGCCAATTCGGCATCATCAATTTGGTTGTTCGCCCTAGCGCCTACCGCTTCAAACACGGATACGATATCCAGTTTTTTGTCTTTGTGGCAGCCGGGCATAATCGTGCCGCCGTACACGAAGATAGCCGGACGGTTGAGCCGTGATATGGCAATCATGCAGCCAGGCATGTTTTTGTCGCAACCACCAATGGCGACAATGCCGTCAAAACCTTGGCAACCGACCACGGTTTCAATCGAATCGGCGATCACTTCACGGGAAACCAGCGAATACTTCATGCCTTCCGTGCCCATGGAAATGCCGTCTGAAATCGTAATCGTGTTGAAGATGACGGCTTTGCCATTGGCATTGTTGACACCTGCCGCTGCATCGTCTGCCAGCTTATTGATGTGCATATTGCAGGGCGTGACCATGCTCCAGGTCGAGGCAATGCCTATTTGCGGTTTACTAAAGTCTTCTGTAGTAAAACCAACCGCATGGAGCATGGCGCGGCTAGGTGCGCGTTCCATGCCGTCAACAACTTGGGAAGAAAAAGGGCGGGTTTTGGTGTCGTTTGAATTGGACATGAATGTCGGGTTCCTGGGAGGTGGTGGAAAGTTGGTGGTTACTCGTGGCTTACGATTAGGCTCGTATCATAAGCTATCCCAGCTATTTTTACGCCGCCAGCCGAGTTTAGGCAGGATAAAGCCCAAAATAACGCCAGCTAAGGATAAAAATCCGCCATACAAGAACCAGTCTTGGCTAGCACCGTCTTTTAACGCCGTATTTTCAAGTTTAAGCTGTTCCATGTCGCGTTTAATATTGACGACATCTTCCTGGAGTTTGTCCCGCTCGTTTTTCAATTGGATTTGACTGGCAGCAGTCCTTTTTAGCTCGGTCAGTTCCCTGTCTAAGGTGTTGCGCTCTGCTGCGAGCGATTGTTCCAAAGAATTGCCTGGGATGATAGTTGCCTTAACTTTAGTCAATTCTTCTTTAAGGGCATTGTTTTCGGTTTGTAAGGCTTCAAGGTCTTTCGTGGTTGTTTCCAGTCTGGTGCGATTAGGCGGCTCCACGATTGTATTTCGGGTCGAAATAAAGCCTTGCATGCCGCTTTTTAGTTGCACACGGGAAAAGCCGGTTTTGCTGTTTTCGTTTAATACCGTAAGGGGCGTGCCTGTCCGCAGTAAGCCGATAATTTTACCTTTATTGCTCTCTTCGCTTCGGAGCGGCAAATCAAGGTTATCCGTTACATAAACAGTTTTTGCATATGCCGGCGACAAGTCGTACAGTAAGGAAAACAGTAAGACTAGAAAAACGCTAAGTATTTTCACATGAACCCTTATAGTAAATTGCTTAATACGTATAAATATAGTCCTATTTCCCGCACAACAGAAATTCAAGCAGGGCTTTTTGGGCATGTAGACGGTTTTCTGCCTCAGCAAATACGATGCTTTGCGGGCCGTCAATGACTTCGGCGCTGACTTCTTCGCCCCTGTGTGCGGGTAGGCAGTGCATAAATAGCGCATCGCTGTGTGCTACGCTCATAACCTCAGCATTGACCTGATAATCCTTAAAGGCTATGCAGCGTTGTTTCTGTTCTTCTTCCTGCCCCATGCTTGCCCAGACATCCGTAACGATCAAATCGGCATTGTTTGCGGCGGCTATTGGGGTATCAAAAAAACGGACACGATCACCTGCCGCATCCGAAATCATCTTATCAGGCTGATAACCAACCGGTGCGGCAATATGTAGCTTGAAATCCAGCACCACTGCGGCGTGGATATAAGAATGGCACATATTGTTGCCGTCACCAATCCAGGCGACTGTTTTGCCTTGAATGTCGCCCCGCTGCTCAAAATAGGTTTGCATATCGGCAAGCAGTTGGCAGGGATGCTGCTCGTCGGTCAAACCGTTTATCACGGGGACGGATGAATACTGTGCAAATGTGGTCACCGTTTCGTGCTTAAAGGTGCGGAGCATGATGCAATCTACCATGCTGGAAATGACTTTGGCGCTGTCTTCCAGCGGTTCGCCACGTCCGAGTTGGGTGTCCCTGGGCGACAAGAAGATAGCATTGCCACCAAAATGCGCCATTCCTGCTTCAAATGAAATGCGGGTGCGAGTGGAGGATTTTTCAAAAAACATCCCTAACACTTGGCCTTGCAAGGGCCGGTAATCAGGGTCGCGATGGTTTTTGAGCGCAACCGCACGGTTGATGATGCCGCGAAATTCGCTGCCACTAAGGTCAAGCAGGCTGATGAAGTGTCTAGGCTGCATGGTCGCTTACGGGTGAAAGTTGCGCGGTGAATTGTGTAATCAGCACTGCCAGCGTATCTACGAGTTGTTTTATTTGCATATCGTCAATTATCAAGGGCGGTAACAGGCGGATGACTTTCTCTTGCGTGACATTAATCAACAAGCCATTTGCCAACGCCAAGGTTACAAGCTCGGCACAAGGCGTGTCGAGTTCGATGCCTATCATCAAGCCTTTATGGCGGATTTGGGCAATATGGCGATTACCTTGCAAAAGTCCGGCAAGCCCTGCGCAAATCGCTTGCCCCTTGGCCTCTGCCGTGGCGATGAGGTTATCCTTGTCCAAGGTTTCCAACACCGCCAAAGCCGCACTGCAAGCCAGCGGATTGCCGCCAAAAGTGGAACCATGATTGCCAGCGGTGAACAATGTTGCCGCCTTGCCGGACGCTAAACACGCCCCGATAGGTACGCCATTGCCCAAGGCTTTTGCCAGCGTACAAACATCAGGAAGAATGCCGTTGTGCTGGTAAGCCAAGAACTTGCCGGTACGCCCCATGCCGGTTTGGATTTCATCCAGCATCATCAGTAGGTCATGTTGATTGCAGAGTTCACGGATTTGGTTCAAGTAGTCGCTGGCAGGGATATTAATGCCGCCTTCGCCTTGGATCGGCTCGACCAAGATAGCAACAATATTAGGATGCTGCTCGATAGCGGTTTTGATTGCGGCGATGTCGTTAAATGGCACACGGATAAAGCCTTCGACCAGTGGTTCAAAACCTTTTTGTATTTTGGCATTGCCAGTGGCACTCAGCGTTGCCAGCGTACGGCCATGAAAACTGCCTTCGGTAACGATGATGGCGGGATTGCTTATGCCGCGCTCGTGGGCAAATTTACGGGCAAGCTTAATCGCCGCCTCATTCGCTTCCGCGCCGGAATTGCTGAAGAAGACATTTTCCATGCCGCTTTTTTCGATTAGCTTATCGGCCAACTGCTCTTGCACCGCGATTCGGTAGATATTGGAAGTATGCAGCAGCTTCTCGCTTTGTTTGCAGATTGCGCTATGGACGGCAGGATGGGCGTGGCCTAAGCCGCAAACGGCTATCCCGGAAAGCGCGTCCAGGTATTGCTTGCCATTGTCATCCCATAACCATGCGCCCTCACCGCGTTCAAAAGTGACGGCTAAACGGTTGTATGTGGGCATAATCTTGCTATTCATACTATCCACCTGCAAACAAAAAAGCAGCGCGGGGCCACCCATTGGGAAAACCCTTGATTATAATTTTCAGGACACTATGAAGCAAGCCTATTTTTCTTAAGGTTACTGTTTTCTTATGATAAAATTAAGGTTGTTTTTTTGGAGAGTGGCACACATGAATGTTAATGAAAGAATCAAAGACCAGTTAGAAAGCAACCCGGTCGTTTTATACATGAAAGGCACGCCGGATTTTCCGCAGTGTGGTTTTTCGGGCCAGACAGTGCAAGTATTGAATGCTTGCAGTGCGAAGTTTAAGCATGTCAATATTTTTGAAGATCCAGAATTACGCGAAGCGCTTAAAGTGTATTCGAATTGGCCCACTTTTCCCCAGCTCTATATCGGTGGGGGGTTGGTTGGCGGTTGTGACATTGTGACCGACCTGTACCAAAAAGGTGAGTTGAAATCTATGTTAAGCGCAGTAGACGGGATAGCGGGTTAATTTGCCGTTGCAAGATTGATCCCAAGGCGAATGTTGATACTATTCTGCTGCCGTTTTG
>JAYVGW010000170.1:0-15436 GCA_043771735.1 Methyloglobulus sp. | reverse complement strand
TTCAAAATAAGGTCTTCAAAAACAATAGCTTACAAAGAAACGGCAAATTATAACTTATTGATATAGAAAGATATTTTACCAAATGTCAACAGAACCTAGCATTCTCCTTTTATTATAATTTTTAGATTATTACGGCCTTTTTGTAAGAATTTCTAGCGTTGTTTGCAATCTTTGAACTCCAAAGTCGGCTATTTGTAGGATGCCGCGGACGAAAGAAGGGGCATCGCTAACTGACTGAAAAAACAAAACCAAGTGAATCAATGGTTAAGAGTCGATTGATTTGCTATTGTTATCGTTTAATTTCAACAAAGCCTGCCCTAGGGCAGTACGGCGTATTCATAAGACGGAAGCGGCGTTAACTGTGATCTGGCTATATAAACAGTATGATCGGTTCTATTATTTATGGCGACTGATGTTATCTTATTTGGCTTGACACCGCAAATGCCTGAAAATAGTGGGCAAAAAACCTGCCCAACCTAAGCGGCTGGATACCAGCAAGAATACAGTGCTGATGCAAATTTTGCTGGCTGCGCTTGCTTATTTGCTTTTGCGTATTCATCAGGACAACAAATTATTCGCTAAACGCGACCTAATGAAGCTGTTAAAGGCCGAACCAACCGCAGTTCGTGCAGGCTTACTTGTGGTGAGGCTAAACTGTGGGACAGCAGTGGGGCTGAACCCAGGGATTCTGCCATTGATTCACGAATTCTTGATTAAAGTTTGACTCAAAAGGGAGTAGTCATAGACAATACCCTGTTTCGATTCGTATTATTAGCCCTTGCCAAATATGAGTGATAGCGCTCGCTCCCAAAACAGTCTAGTCGCAGTCCGAGGGCTATCGTTTTCGCGGGGTGACAATAAAATCTTCAAAGATGTGTTCATGGATTTTGAGCGCGGCAAAATTACCGCCATCATGGGGCCTAGTGGTACGGGCAAAACCACGCTGTTGAAGCTGATTGGCGGGCAATTGCGGCCAGCGCAAGGGTCTGTTACGGTGGATGGCAGCAATGTCCACCGCTTGCGCCGATCCGAGCTGTTTGTGTTACGCAAGCGCATGGGCATGTTATTTCAAAGCGGTGCGTTGCTGACGGATATGAACGTTTACGATAACGTGGCGTTTCCGTTGCGCGAACATACGCATCTTTCTGAATCCATGATCCGCACGTTGGTATTGATGAAGCTGCAAGCGGTTGGCTTGCGCGGCGCAAGAAACTTGATGCCGAATGAGCTTTCCGGCGGTATGGCAAGGCGGATTGCCTTGGCGAGGGCCATTGCTTTAGACCCCATGATGATTATGTACGATGAGCCGTTCACTGGACAGGACCCCATCTCCAAAGGCGTACTGGTACACCTTATCAAGTCATTGAACGAGACCCTGGGGCTGACCACGATTATCGTGTCCCATGATGTCCAGGAAACTTCGGCGATTGCCGATTATGTCTATGTGGTTTCGGATGGAAAAGTGATAGGCGAAGGCACTCCTACAGAAATTCAACATTCGTCGTCGGAATGGGTCCAGCAATTTATGGACGGTTCTGCCGATGGCCCCGTGCATTTTCATTACCCTGCCAAAGACTTACAGGACGATTTGATGTCTTCTGGAAAACGCTATTAGGTTTGCCGCTTAAACATGATGGACTTTATTCAAACCTTAGGTAGGAATACCCGCAGCAGTTTTACCAAGCTGGGACGGGCGACTTTTTTCCTTTTGCAGGCGATCACCGGGATTACCGACATACTGCCCCGTCCACGGTTGCTGCTTAACCAACTCTATTCAGTCGGTGTCTTGTCTTTTTTGATTATTTCTATTTCGGGCCTGTTTGTTGGCATGGTTTTGGGTTTGCAGGGTTTTTACATCCTGTCTGATTTCGGCGCGGAAGAAACCTTGGGCGTTATGGTTGCCGCCTCTTTGGTGCGCGAATTAGGCCCTGTCGTTTCCGCCTTATTGTTCGCCGGACGCGCTGGCTCGGCCTTGACTGCTGAAATCGGTTTGATGAAAGCCACCGAACAACTATCCGGCATGGAAATGATGGCGGTTGATCCCATCAAAAGAATCATTTCACCACGCTTTTTGGCAGGCTTAATCTCTATGCCTTTATTGGCCGCACTATTTAGTGCCATTGGCATTATTGGTGGTCAGATTGTTGGTACCGGTTTGCTGGGCGTTGACGAAGGTGCTTATTGGTCGCAAATGCAAGCAAAACTGGATTTTCAGGACGACATTATTAATGGTGTTATCAAGAGCCTGGTGTTTGGTTTCGTGACCAGTTGGATTGCCTTATTTGAAGGCTATGATGCCATCCCCACATCCGAAGGGGTTAGCCGAGCAACCACCCGCACAGTCGTAAATTCCGCTTTCAGTATTTTAGGTCTGGATTTTATCCTGACCGCACTCATGTTTGGAGACGATTAACATGCAGCACAGTAGTACTCAGGACACGCTGGTCGGACTTTTTGTCGCGGCCGGTATTGCCGGATTATTTTTTCTTGCCTTACAAGTCAGTAATTTAAGTTCATTTACGGAACAAGAAGGTTACACGATTACGGCGCGGTTTGAGAACTCCGGCGGACTGAAGGTTAAATCCCCAGTTTCTGCCGCTGGCGTTAAAATTGGTCAGGTCAGCGACATCAGTTTTGATCCAAAAACCTACGAATCCGTGGTTAAAATGCGGATAAACGCGAAATACAATTCCATTCCAGACGATACGACGGCAAGCATCTTTACTGCCGGTTTGTTGGGTGAGCAATACGTCAGCCTGGAACCGGGTGGTTCTAGTGAGCCTTTAAAAGAAGACGGCAAGATAGAAATTACCCAATCAGCAATCATCTTGGAAAAAGCCATCGGCCAGTTCCTGTTCAAGTCGGCAGAAGAAAAAAAATGAGCAAACTGACCATTGTTAAGGACGGGCCGGGGCATTTTATCGTCGATGGCGACCTGACTTTTTCCGCCATGGATAAAAAAACCGTAACCAGTTTCGCATTTTTAACCGCCGCAAAACAAATCACCATTGATTTGGGCGGTGTTGGCAATGCCGACAGCGCTGGCCTCGCTTTAATGGTTGAATGGATAAAAGTTACCCGTAGCAAAAGAGTACAATTACGCTTTCGGAATATTCCCGAGCAACTCCTAAACTTGGCCAAGTTGAGTGGACTAGATAAAACAAGCTATTTTATTTCGGCCAAGTCTGGTCTGGCTGCCTCAGAATAAGCCTGCGTAGATAATCAAAATAACACACTATGGATAAATTAATCATTACTGGCGGCAAACAACTCAGTGGCGAGCTTCGCATTTCCGGTGCGAAAAATGCCGCATTGCCAATTTTAGCCGCGACGTTACTTTCTGAAAAACCTGTCAGTATCGGAAATATACCCCATCTGCATGACATTACCACAACCATGGAGCTGTTAGGCCGTATGGGCGTACAGTTGATGGTTGATGAAAAAATGAATATCGAGGTGGACAGTAGTACTATCAACAGCTATGAAGCCCCTTACGAGCTGGTCAGGACCATGCGGGCGTCTATTTTGGTGTTGGGCCCCTTACTGGCACGTTACGGCGAAGCCCATGTGTCCTTGCCCGGCGGCTGTGCTATCGGCACACGCCCTGTGGATGTCCATATCAATGGCCTACTCAAAATGGGCGCAGATATTACCGTTGAAGGTGGTTATATTCATGCCAAAGCCAAGAGATTAAAAGGCTGCCGTTTAGTGCTTAACCTAGTCACCGTCACCGGTACGGAAAACCTGATGATGGCGGCAGTCCTGGCGGAAGGCACAACCATCATGGAAAACGCGGCGAAAGAACCGGAAGTCACTGATCTGGCGCATTTTCTGAACAAGATGGGTGCAAAAATTTCCGGCATCGGCACGGATGTGTTGGTGATTGAAGGAGTTGAAAAACTCGGTTTGGAATCCATCCATTACGATATTCTTCCTGACAGGATAGAAACGGGCACTTATCTGGTCGCTGCTGCAATCACCGGCGGCAAAGTCAAGCTTAAAAACACCCGTCCCGATATTTTAGATGCTGTGCTGGACAAGCTGATTGAAGCAGGTGCCGAAATAACTACTGGCGAGGACTGGATTGCTCTCGACATGCGCGGCAAAAGACCCAAAGCGGTGTCGTTGCGTACTGCCCCTTATCCTGCTTTCCCCACCGACATGCAAGCCCAGTTCATTGCTATGAACGCTATCGCAACTGGCGTGGGTATTGTCACGGAGACGATTTTTGAAAACCGTTTTATGCACGTACAAGAGCTGCAACGGATGGGCGCTGATATTAAGCTGGAATCGAACACCGCTATCTGTACAGGCATCAAAAAATTGACGGCCGCCCCTGTTATGGCGACAGATTTAAGGGCTTCCGCCAGTCTTGTCATAGCCGCACTTGCCGCCGAAGGCAGTACCCGGGTAGACCGTATTTACCATATTGACCGTGGTTATGACCACATTGAAGAAAAACTTTCCCAATTAGGTGCGGTCATACGCCGCGTTCCCAACTAAGTCGTTGTCATGCTAACCATTGCCGTATCTAAAGGCAGGATTTACGAAGAAGCCTTACCTTTTTTGGAAGAAGCTGGCATCACGCCGATTGATGATCCCCTTACTTCCCGCAAACTGATCCTGTCAACGACGCGGGATGATGTGCAACTGGTCATTATTCGTGCCACTGACGTTCCTACCTTCGTTGAATATGGCGCTGCCGATATGGGCATTGCCGGAAAAGACATCCTATTGGAGCATGGTGCCGAAAGCCTTTATGAGCCTCTGGATTTAAAAATTGCCCAATGCCGATTAATGACGGCAGCCCACAAGGATGCACCTGTACCTAAGGGTCGCCTCCGTGTTGCTACCAAATACGTCAAAATTGCACAACGCTATTATGCCAATTTAGGCATACAGGCTGAAATCATAAAGCTTTATGGCTCTATGGAGTTGGCACCGTTGGTCGGCCTTGCCGATTGCATCGTCGATCTGGTTGATACTGGCAATACCCTACGAGCAAATAATCTTGAACCACGAGAATTAATAATGAACATTAGTTCCCGTCTCGTGGTCAATAAGGCCGCGATGAAAATGAAAAACCAGGCCATCGCCGCCTTACTGGAACAATTTGAACTTACGCTTGCTAAAAGATAAGGCTATGTCAGAGATTACGATTACCGAACTTGATGCTGCATCGCCTGATTTTGCCGGGCAATTGCAAAATGTACTGGCGTGGAATGAAACCGATGACTTAGATATCCATCGGCAAGTTCTGGACATTATTGCCGACGTACGTAGCAATGGTGACAAAGCCGTTATTGCGTACACCAACCGCTTTGATAAACGCGAAGTCAATTCCGCACCCGAACTGGAGCTGACCCAAGCCAGCCTAAAATCAGCTTTTGAATCTATACCGCCAGACCAAGCCGCAGCCTTACAAACCGCCGCAAGCCGAATTCGTGCTTATGCGGAGCATCAAAAACTGCAATCTTGGGATTACACGGAAGCTGACGGCACGGTTCTTGGGCAAAAAATTACCCCGCTAGATCGCGTAGGGCTTTATGTGCCAGGTGGTAAAGCCGCTTATCCTTCGTCCGTCTTGATGAATGCCATTCCGGCTAAAGTCGCGAGTGTCGGTGAACTGATTATGGTCGTCCCCACACCTAAAGGCGAAAGCAACCTATTGGTATTGGCTGCGGCCTATTTAGCGGGTGTCGATAGGATTTTCACGATAGGCGGCGCACAAGCCGTTGCCGCGCTTGCTTACGGCACAGAAACCATCCCCGCCGTCGCAAAAATTGTCGGCCCAGGGAATATTTATGTAGCCACCGCCAAAAAACTGGTTTTTGGACAGGTGGGTATCGACATGATCGCCGGCCCTTCGGAAATCCTGATTATCTGTGATGGCAAGACTAATCCAGATTGGATTGCAATGGATTTGTTTTCCCAAGCCGAACACGACGAAAACGCCCAAGCCATCTTGATTAGCCCAGACAGCGCTTACCTTGAAGCTGTCAAGCAAAGCATCAACAAGCTGCTGCCGACTATGGAACGGGCTGATATTATCCGAACTTCCTTGACTACCCGTGGCGCACTCATCAAAGCCAAGGATTTGCTACAAGCTGCCGAAATCGCCAATACCATAGCCCCAGAGCATTTGGAGCTTTCGGTAGAACACCCCGCAGCCTTGAGCCAACATATCCGCCATGCCGGGGCAATCTTCATGGGGCGCTACACGGCTGAAGCCCTGGGCGACTTCTGCGCGGGGCCTAACCACGTCTTACCCACATCCAGCACAGCACGTTACTCTTCACCTTTGGGAGTCTACGACTTCCAGAAACGCACCAGCTTGATTAATTGTTCTAAAGCAGGTGCAAAAGAATTGGGGAAAACCGCGTCCATACTCGCAAGGGGCGAGAGCCTGACCGCCCATGCGCGTTCTGCGGAATACCGAACTTAGCAAGGGTACGCATCGTGTACCATTTTCAAAGCGTTCCGATTCAATAAAACCCCAAAAGGTACGCGGTGCGTACCCTACCTACTTTGTACTGTTTGGTTGCAGATCATGGCGGTTTTCAAGTCGCCATGCCCCAGTAATTCCTGAATAGTGCGTATATCGTAATTGGCCTGTAACAGATGACTGGCAAACCTATGTCTCATATGTGCCGACGCACGCTTCGCAATTCGGCTTTTTCGCACGGCTAGTTTGAAAAATTACACTATCCTTCTGATGCGGGCGATTTGGGGTTTTCGAGTTCCTCAATACTACGATAACACAAAATATAAGTCGTCCAGACAAGGACGTTCAGTCAGCAAGGATTTTACATGCCATTACCTGCCGGATCCCTGGTATTTTCCTGCCCTCAATGCAGCTGGAAAACCAGAAAAATTTTCCACTCCGATGTTCTGATCGGAGCACCGGATCAATGCCCTCGTTGCGGCAACAAAGACCTCAGCGTAAACCGCAAATCATCCACCGCGTCGCCATTACAGGCACTTATCAGCCTGATTGATGTACTGTGTAACCGCAAATAAAACCAGACAATGGAGTAATTGATATGAACTCAACTCAGAAATTCAGTCGTCTTTACATGAATGTGTCAGAGAGCATTGCGGGAGCTATGGCGAATATCGCCGGATTAAAAGTTGATAATGAAGACGGTAAGCGGCAACTCAGTGGAATTTCTGAGAAACTGCGTACTATTCAGGCTAACTTCGATGGTGAATTAAAGATGCTGGAAGAGAATACCGAATGGGAAAAGTTTACCATGGCATTCTTTGGTGAAACCAACGCAGGCAAGAGTACCATCATTGAATCATTACGCATTCTGTTTGAGGAAGAATCGCGTCAGGCATTGCTGGAGCAGAATACTGATGACCTGCTAAAGTTTAGGCATAAACTAATTGGGCATGTAAATAAAGTACGAAGCAGTCTGAATGAGGTGTATGTAAACTATGTTGCGGACATTGAAAACATCAACTCAAGTATCAACAGCCTTGTTAACGTGGTGAAAGAGGAATCAGGCGCAAGAATTAAGAAGAAAATCATAATGATTGGTGTGATCGTCTGGCCAAAATTTCCTCTGCATTGCAAGCCATAGAGTCTGATGTGCTTCGTATCGCTTTGCTTGGGGCTTTCTCTGATGGTAAGACCAGCATGATTGCCGCTTGGCTGGGCAAAATTATGGATGATATGAAAATTGACATGGATGAATCATCTGATCGATTGACCATCTATAAGCCAGAAGGATTGCCCGATAAGTGCGAAATCGTTGATACGCCTGGATTATTCGGAGATAAGGAAAGAACCATTAATAATGCCAAGGTGATGTATGAAGATTTAACTAAACGCTATATTTCTGAAGCTCATTTGATTTTCTATGTGGTGGATGCAACCAATCCGTTAAAAGAAAGCCACAATGATATTGCCAAATGGATTCTGCGTGACCTCAACAAGTTGTCATCCACAATATTTGTAATTAATAAGATGGATGAAGTGACTGATCTGACCGAGCAGGTCATGTTCGACGAAGCCGCAGCAATTAAGAAGGACACTTTGAAAGGCAAATTAAAGCGTGCGGCTAATCTGAGTGATGCTGAACTTGACCAGTTAAACATCGTTTGTATTGCATCCAATCCGAATGGTCGTGGGCTGGAATTCTGGTTTGGTAAGCCTGAACAGTATGAGAGCCGTTCGCGTATCAACGCTCTCAAAGCGATGACCACTAAAGTGCTGAGCATAAATATTCCTGATGTGCTAATTGCAAAAACTGGCCTTGATGTAGTCCGTGATGTAGTAGGGAAAAAGATAACAGAAGCAGAGCAGCAATTGACTATATTGGATTCCTATTACAATGAGAATCGTGAAGAGACTAAGCGTATCGTCGAAGACATCACAAAAGGCCGAAGCGAGGTGAAACACCTTGCTAGTGAGCTATTCAATGAGCTGGGAACAATGGAGAAGTATTTACTTGCAAAGCTACGTCCACTCTCACTAGAAGACATTAATGCGTATCTCGAAGATGAGATTGGCTATAACGGGGATGATGTCGGTTTCAAATTGAATCTAAAAATAAAAATAGCAATTGATCGATATTTTGCACAATCCTCGGCAGTAACCCAACGGATTTCAATCGATATTGATCGTCAGTTGAATGCTAGTGAGAGTTTCCTCGGGGCTATGTCAGAAGGAATTATGAAGTCAGCGAGTGGTGTTGCAAAAGGCATATCCAAAATACCCACCGATGTGATTAAAGGCACTATCTTTGCTGCCCGAGACGCTCTAGGTAGCGTAACGGGTTTAATGGTTAAATTTAAACCTTGGGATGCAACTAAATTAACTGGGGCTATTAGCAAGTGGGCTGGTCCGGTTGGTGCTGTCATTAGTGTATCCTCGGATCTGATGGCTGCTCATAAGGCTCATGAGATGGAACAAACATTGCAAAATATGAAAGATGACATTGCAACCATGATAAAGAGTGCTTTTAAGGATATATACGATCTCATTAGTGATGATGCTAAAGTCCTAGAATTTTTTGCACCGCAACTTAAAGAATTTGAGAAAATTGTGACTCAAATGAATACAGGCGCAGATTCACTTAAGGAAAATAGGGAGAAAGTTTTGCAGATTCAACTTAAGCTCATTGAGCTTAGATAAAACGGGCGAATAGAAACATAAAGCCATCAAGCCCTTAAAAATCAAGAAATATGGCCGACCTGAGCAAAGTTTGTTTCGGGGTTAGATTATATCGGTCGAATACGTTACCGCATGGTATTCGGGATGCCGTAGATCAGGTCAGGTTGTTAGTTTTGTTTTTATGGCCTCCTGAAAAGGTAGTCGATGAACAAAACCCCAGAATAATTACTCTCGGCTATTTATGGGTACATTTAAACAAACGACAGAATTGTTTCATAATGTTTTTTTAAGAACCACAGTTGGCATGGTTTTAAAGGGATTTGGAGTTCAACGGTACGAAAAGTAAAACCAGCCTCCTTCATGATGCGCTTTTTGTAAAAAATATTGCTTTGCGCACTGTAATTATTTTTCTTGTTTTAAGTAGGCGTAAAGGAAGCTCTGATTAAGTCCTTCGACAAGCCCAAGACGAACGGTAAGGTGTTGATTCCGTTCGTGGTGAGCTTGCACCACAGGCACTTCCTTTGGTCGTCGAACCATGAAGGGAATCAACTTGTTCAGAGTTTCCTTAACACAGCGAACGGAACGCTTGGTTGAAAAGTGATATTTCAGGTTAAACTGCCGAATCTTAGTAAAGGGCTATATTAAAATAGCATGTTAAAACCGCGTTGTAGAATATCGAAAAATGACGGATTTAACCATGTGCCTTTCACGTTGCGCTGTAACCCTGAACCATGCCTTCAAATAACTTAACTGCCACCCTTTTCCGTAAAGAATTATTGGCGATGTCCACCTATAAGGTTGCCGATGCCAGCGGCCTGATCAAGCTGGATGCCATGGAAAACCCTTACAACTGGCCGGATGACATCACACAAAGCTGGTTGGAAACGCTGAAAACCTGCGAACTGAACCGTTATCCCGACCCTGAAGCAAGACAGCTAACACAAACGATCAAGGAGCTGAATAAAATCCCAGCTTCTTTTGAAGTGTTGCTAGGAAACGGTTCGGATGAAATTATTCAAATTCTGTTGATGGCCTTGCCACCAACTGCCAGTGTGCTTGCGCCGCAGCCAAGCTTTGTCATGTACCAGCAAATCAGCCAGTCGCTGGGCTTGAGCTTTATCAACGTACCTTTGTTGCAAAATACCTTTGAACTGGACTTGCCGGCCATGCTGGCAGCGATTGCAACACACCAGCCAGCCATGATTTTTTTGGCTTATCCTAACAACCCCACTGGCAATTTGTTTGATGCCGAAGCCATTAAACAAATAATCAAAGCCAGCAATGGTTTGGTTGTGATTGATGAAGCTTACGCGCCATTTGCCGATGCCAGTTTTATGGACGAACTGACACAGTATGAAAACCTGCTGGTGATGCGTACCGTTTCCAAACTGGGGTTAGCGGGATTGCGCCTGGGTTATCTGGTCGGTGCGCCAAGTATTATCGAACAACTCAATAAAATTCGGTTGCCTTACAATATCAACATCTTAACGCAGGCCACCGCCCACTTTGCGCTGACCCATCACGCCCTGTTTGACGAGCAAACCCAAAATATCTGTGCAGAACGCACACACGTATACGACCAATTCAGCAGTATGAATGGCATTACGGCTTACCCCAGCGCCGCAAATTTTATCCTGTTCAGGACACCTAAAAATAAGGCAACCGACATTTTCACAGCCATCAAACAACAAGGCGTGTTAATAAAAAACATGAGTCCTCAAGGCGGATTATTGGCGGATTGCTTGCGTGTAACCATTGGCAAACCCGAAGAAAACCAGGCGTTTTTGGATGCCTTGACAGCTAGCTTGGAAAATCTTGGGTAATCCCCAAATCCATTATTGGCAGTGGCAAACACTGACAATATCTAGTAAAAACAGTTAAAATACCCGTATGAACTACCCTATTAAGAAATTGGTTGATAACACTACCATGCAAACATCCTATAAAACCGACGACCTGAGAATTTGCGAAATCAAGGAAGTCATTGCCCCCATCCAAGTTCATAATGAAATTCCGCTCAGTGAAATTGCCGCGCTGACGACACTCAAAGCAAGGCACGACATACATAACATCCTGAATGGCAAAGACGACCGTCTGTTGGTCGTGGTAGGGCCTTGCTCCATTCACGATACCCATGCCGCAATAGAGTATGGCAACCTGCTAAAAGCGGCCAAAGATGCGTTAAAGGACGATTTGTTGATCGTCATGCGGGTTTATTTTGAGAAGCCAAGGACTACAGTGGGTTGGAAAGGGTTGATTAATGATCCCGACATAGACTCCAGCTTCAACATCAACAAAGGTTTGCTCGTAGCCAGGCAGTTATTGCTGGATTTAAATAACATGGGTATGCCGGCGGCGACGGAATACCTGGACTTAATCACGCCACAATACGTTTCTGACTTGATTGCCTGGGGCGCTATTGGTGCCCGCACTACGGAAAGCCAAGGCCATCGGGAGCTGGCTTCTGGCGTGTCTTGCCCCATCGGCTTTAAAAATTCCACCGACGGCACGATCAAAATCGCCATTGATGCCATAGGCGCGGCGATGAGCCCGCATCACTTCTTGTCGCTGACCAAAGCAGGACATTCGGCGATTTTTTCCACAACGGGCAACCAGGATGTACACATCATTTTAAGGGGCGGCAATGGCGAGCCTAATTATGATGCAGTGAGCGTTGAACAAGTTGCGCAAGGGCTCGTAAACGCCGAGCTAAAACCAAATATCATGATCGATTTCAGCCATGCCAACAGCTTAAAGCAATGCCATAGGCAAATTATCGTCGGCGAAGATGTCGCCGGGCAAATAGCTGGCGGCGATCACCGGATCATGGGAGTCATGATAGAAAGCCACCTTAATGCCGGTCGGCAAGACGTTATTGATGGCAAACCCCTAACTTACGGACAAAGCATTACCGATGCTTGCCTGAGCTGGGAAGACACTGTGCCGCTGCTAAAAAATCTCGCCAAGGCAGTACAAAAACGCCGAGTATTAAAGCTATGATCGTTTACGTCAATGGCAAAAGCCACGAGCTTTCTGGCGAAAAAAAAGTTGCCGATATTATCGAAAATCTGGGGCTTACGGGCAAACGGATTGCCGTTGAACTCAACAAAGAAATCTTACCCTTCGACCAGCACCAAAGTAAGGCATTACAAAATGGCGACCATTTGGAGATAGTCCATGCCATAGGCGGCGGTCAGGACGATAGCTTTACGATTGCCGGTAAGGCTTACCGATCCCGCTTATTGGTTGGCACGGGTAAGTACAAAGACATGGAAGAAACCCGATTGGCGATTGCAGCCAGCGGCGCGGAGATTGTCACCGTCGCCATTCGTCGCACCAATATTGGACAAAATCCTGGTGAACCGAATTTGCTGGATGTGATCCCGCCGAATAAATACACCATTTTGCCCAACACTGCTGGTTGTTATACCGCTGAGGAAGCCGTCCGCACCTGCCGATTGGCACGGGAACTGCTCGGTGGCCACAAACTGGTCAAGCTGGAAGTGCTGGCCGACCAGAAGACCTTGTTCCCCGACGTTGCCCAAACTTATATTGCTGCTGAACTGCTAGTAAAAGACGGTTTTGATGTCATGGTGTACACCAATGACGACCCCATAGCCGCCAAACGGCTGGAAGACATCGGCTGCGTCGCCGTTATGCCACTGGCAGCACCGATTGGCTCCGGCTTAGGTATCCGTAATCCTTACAACATACTAACAATTGTTGAAAATGCTAACGTGCCGATTTTAGTCGATGCTGGAGTGGGTACGGCATCCGATGCGGCAATCGCAATGGAACTGGGTTGTGCGGGCGTGTTGATGAATACCGCCATTGCCGAAGCCAAAAACCCCATTCTAATGGCATCCGCCATGAAAAAAGGCATCGAAGCGGGACGGGAAGCGTTTCTGGCTGGACGTATGCCGCGTAAGCGTTTTGCTTCGGCTTCTTCGCCGATTGATGGGTTGTTTTTCTGATGAAAGTTAGTTATCGTTGGGGCGAAATAACTTACAGTTATGGGGTCTTACGTACTTGCCTCTCGCAGCGACACTTACGAATTAATGCTCCCAATTCTTCCGTATACGTTTTCATTGCTTTTTCATACGCAGGAGTTGCTGATTCAGCGTAATATTTCTGCATCCTGTCATTACCAGAACTTGTTGCTTTCAAATATTCAGCTCCGGTTTTAGTTTCATAAAAGTTAATTATTTCTTCAAGTGCATTATCAGACATTTCTTCTGAATATATTTCTACATATTTTTCCAAAGCTTTATCTTCGTTAAGATAATTACACGCCGTATTTATGTACTTACTATAAGTTCTTTCTACTTCAGGCCAGTACTTTGAACCAGGCTTAATTCCGCCGAAAAACTCTGGATTATCTTTGGCTATCTTAAGAGGATTGGTTTTATTTGTTTCTTCGAGACAGAGTTTTCTGTTCTTTGTTATTCCTTCTTTAAGGTTATCGTATCGAGCCATTTTAAGAACTTTTTCTTTTTTGCTTATTTCAACTGAAGCACAGGCTACTATAAAATTCAGTATTACAAACATCCAAAATAATTTTTTATCTAAAATCATAAGCATTTTCCCCAATTAAAAAGTATAAATTTTGCTAATCATTTATATCATAAGCCTAGCTGCGTAGAGAGCATTCCATGCACCAAACTAAGTTTAGGTGATATAGATGATTGAACGCTTATAATATCACTAACCAAAATCAATATGTTACGGTGCATAAAATGCACCCTACTTTATGCACCTAATGTCCGAACAAGACGAACAATCTCCCATTAAGGCCGTAAGACGGATTAAATGTAGGGCGGATTAGCCGCGCAAACAAACTACCTTTCCGTTTTTTCTGTCTTTTGAGCGCGGCGTAATCCGCCGAATGTGGTGAGTACAAAAACGGCGGATTACGACGCGCGGTAAGGCTTTACATATTTTAATCTTTGGGGATTTGCGCGTCTAATCCGCCCTACTTCATGCACAATGTCAGAACAAACCGAACAAGCACCAACCCGAAAAATCCGAAGCTTTATTCGTCGCCAAGGCCGCGTCACCCAAGGGCAGCAATTCGCCTTGGAGAATTATTGGGATAAATACTGCCTAGACCCAAATAAAGCACTGGATGTGATCCAGGTTTTTGGTCGCCACGCGCCTTTGTGCGTTGAAATCGGTTTTGGCAATGGCGATTGTCTGGCGCAATTAGCCGCCGCAAACCCAGATAGGGATTACATCGGTATTGAAGTACATCGCCCCGGCGTTGGTCATTTAATCATACAGTTGGAACAGCAAGACCTACAAAACGTTAGAATCTATTGTCATGATGCCGTAGAAATTTTGACTAGCAACCTGGCTGATAGCAGCTTATCCGCAGTTCACCTATTTTTCGCCGATCCTTGGCATAAAAGAAAACATCATAAACGACGTATCGTTCAAGCCAGCTTTTTAAACTTATTAGCAAGTAAGCTGCAATCCGGTGGCTATTTTCACGCCGCGACCGATTGGGAAAATTATGCTGAACACATGCTGGAAGTTTTGTCGGCAGATAATCGATTTACAAATACCAGCCTTACCAACAGCTATTGCGAAAGACCCGCACACCGCCCTCTAACAAAATTTGAACAACGCGGCTTGCGCTTGGGTCACGGGGTTTGGGATTTGATCTTCAAAAGGGATTAAAGCGAACTCGGAAAGGGTATTTGCGGGAAAGCTTACGAGCGGCGGAAAACCACAAGGGCGTTCCGCCGCTTACAAAAAAACTTACAGATAGACAAACAACTACTTCTGCATCTCTTTTCTGAACATGGTATCCAAGTTTTGGTTGGTTTGCTGTGAAAATTGCTCAGTTCGGTCTTCGATAGGGGCAATGGCGGCAACAGGGCGTGGTGGTGGCGCGACATAAGGTTCTATCTTAGGGTTATCGACTAGCCTAAACACTTGCCCGTATGTATTTTTCTTGTCAAAATCATCCCATACATACCGAGGTTGCACGATAGGTTTGGTGGGCAATGGTGCGGTGACCAGGTCGGTTACACCGGTCATGATTCGTCCAGTGGCATTTAAGGCGCCGCTGATAACGCCGCCAATTACGCCGTAAACGATGTTGTCGTCGGGATTGTTGTTAAAACCAGTATTGTAAGTGTCACTGTAATTATAATTGACCTGATTGATGATGTTTTTCGGCAACTCAAGCGGCCCAGTAAATATATTGGCGAGTCCATTCAATGCCTTATCGCCCACTTGGCTACGGTATCGGGCATTTTCCATCTGTTTTATTTGTTGGCGCTGTTGGCGTTCTAGCAGCCGTTCGTTTTG
>JAYVGW010000169.1:0-5535 GCA_043771735.1 Methyloglobulus sp. | reverse complement strand
CACCTGGGCATTTTTGCCGTGCCGTTCACCGTTTTCGCCGTCGTGGGCGGCATCAACGCCTTCAACATGATCGACGGGATGGACGGCTTGGCGGGCAGCCTGACCCTGGTTCCAATTTCCACGTTGGTGGGCGTGTGCTGGCTGTCCCATCATGATGTCCTTTTTGGACACTGCCTGATCTTTGGTGCCTGCATAGTGGCGTTCTTGTCGTTGAACTTGCGCATATTCGGCCGCCCGAACGCCAAAGTGTTCCTGGGCGACACCGGCAGCACCATGCTCGGCTTCAGCGTCTGTTGGCTCGCCATCAGCGCATCACAAGGCGGACACGGCCTGATTGCGCCGTCAACCGTGTTATGGATCATCGCCCTGCCATTGCTCGATTCAGTGTGCATCATGTTGCGCCGCATAAGTAAAGGGCGGTCCCCATTTAATCCAGACCGGGAACATTTGCACCATATCTTTACCGTGGCCGGTTACGGCAACAACGCCACCTTGCTTATCATACTTGCCCTTTCGCTGGGCCTGTCGGTCGTCGGCATAACCGCGGACCGTTACCTTGGCGTGCCAGAACCCGTGCTGTTCGGGTTGTTTATGCTGCTGTTCGTCGGCTATTACTGGCTTATGAGCTCTGCCTGGAAAGTGATGAAAATATCCCGTTACATCAGGGATACCAGAATAACCGACAGGTGCGCTGAAAACGAAAGAAAGCCCGAAGACCACAGGCTTGGGTCTGACAGGCGCTATATACCATCAAAACAAGAGCTACAGAAATTTTACAAGGCCGGCGGAGTTATGGCGGGGTTGTTGCACCAATCTTCTCCGAAGCCTGCGGCAAGCATTGAAAAAAGTACCGATAACAGCAGCGTAGAGTTGTTGGCAAACGAACGCCTTACAATTGACGGCAGAAACATTCCGAAGGAACAACCAGCAACCCATGATAAAGAAAGGGAAAGTAGCGAATCTTCTGAATCAATTAAGTCCAGAAATTTGTTGGCATGACTTAAGCCACACCTACCCACTTAATCATTCACCAATACCGTGTTGGTTAAATAACAAGACATTCAAAAAATGCTAGCCTAAGTATCACGCCCTACCTTTTGTTCTTTACTAACTGATGTTAGGCACCTACCACTTACTATGAATAAGTTACAGCAACCTATTGTCTCGTATGCTATTGATTTTAAATCTTCTTGCATAACATCGGTTACTAATAAATGGTTAGCAGTAATCCAATCGCAGGGTTCTCAATAAGAAAAACTAAGTTATGAAATTCATATTTTAGGCTACAATTCAGTGCGGAAACTATCAGACAACTACCGAAGTAAGCTGTTAGAGCGACTAAATTAATGAGATATTTGTTTGAAAGCGTTGACCTTCATAAATAATGCAAACACAGCTTGGGATTGCAGGTTGGAACTTGAGTGCAATATTTGGCAGTGATTTGTTCGGCTTTGTTTATTAATTACGCGATAGCCGAGCGATAAAATAATCCTTAAAATATACTTGTTGAAATTCAGCGGACATAAGGAATCTCTGAACAAGTCCTTCGACAAGCTCAGGACGAACGGTAAAGTGCTGATTCTGTTCGTGGTGAGTTTGTCGAGCCACAAGCGGAAGCAACTTGTTCAGAGTTTCCTTAATATAGTTGACGACATAATTTGAATCTATTTCTCAATTTAATTGTTGTTTGACACCAGAGGGATGTGTAGCCTAGCTCCCCTTAACTGGTTTCCGTAATGAAGCCAACCTATAATTTACAGTGCAACAACTTTTGCTTATATCTCCAATGAACATTTTTGGCGCAATCCGTACGCGAATACGCAACTTGAACCCTGATCATCATGCAATTTTTCGAGGTATGGTTTGGGTGGCCTCATTTGTTTTCTTAGGAAAGCTGGCCGGGGCCGCCAAAGAAATGGTAATTGCTTACCGATATGGCGTAAGCAATGAAGTGGATGCCTATCTGTTTGTGTTCAATTTAATTATCTGGCCTGTCAGTATTTGGTTCAGTCTCCTCAACTACGTCCTGGTGCCATTGGCCGCCCGTATTCGACAAGATGCGCCTTCAGAGCTACCTCGGTTTAGAGCCGAGTTGCTTGCTTTTGCTTTACTTCTAGGCTGCAATTTGACGCTTATTGCTTGGTTTGGCTTGCCTGCCCTACTACGTTCTTCATGGGTAGGCCTTTCTGCATCCACTTTAACCATTGCTATCGATATAGCGCCCAATATGGTTGCATTAATCCCCTTGAGCATATTGGTAAGTCTTTTTTCTGCTTGGATGTTATCTTCCGGCCGCCATGCGAATACTTTGCTAGAAAGCGTCCCTGCCCTGACCATTTTGGTGGCCTTGCTAGTCTTACCTCATGATGGGGCAAGCCCCTTGGTTTGGGGGACAGTGGCTGGTTATATATTGCATGTCTCCAGCCTTGCAGGCCTTTTAGCTTGGAAAGGCCAAGTCGAAACACCTAAGTTTACTAGCCGTTCACCGCATTGGATAATTTTTTGGCAGGGCTTCGGCATCCTACTGGCGGGCAATACCCTGATGAGTTTTATTACTATCATCGACCAGTTTTTTGCCGCTCACTTTGGCGCAGGGGTTATTGCGACCCTTAGTTATTCCAATCGAGTCCTGGCATTGATTATTGGGTTAGGTGCCACCGCTGTTTCACGGGCTACGCTACCTGTTTTTTCAAAAATAAAATCAGATGAAAGCGGTCAACTGCAGCGCGTTGCCATGTTGTGGGTACGACTCATGTTTGTACTTGGTTTGTTTGCTATGCTTATCAGCTGGTGGCTCGCACCTTGGGTAATCAAATTTCTTTTCGAGCGCGGCGCATTCACTGCAAAAAACACTGAAGCCGTCACCGAAGTATTCCGTTACGGGTTAATGCAGCTGCCGTTTTATTTTTCCTGCTTAGTGCTGGTTTCACTTTTAGCAAGCCGTAGGCATCACAAGCTTATTGCAATTGGCGCAAGCATTAACTTGTTTGTCAAAGTCGGCGCAAACTATGCACTGGCACCAGTGATGGGAGTCAATGGCATCATTACGGCAACGGCGATTATGTATATGGGTTCATTCATAATGCTTTATTATTTTGCAACAACGTCATATAAAAAGACAGCCAAACAACGCAAAAACTCATGAAACGCGACAACTTACCCAAAATACGATTATTAATCTATATCTACTCGATGAGTTCCGGCGGAGCTGAACGTGTTACCGCAAACCTTGCCAATTATTGGGCGGCCAACGGATGGGACATTACCATTGCCACCTTATTACCGCAAAGCCAGGACTTCTATGAATTACACCCCGCGGTTAAGCGAGTTGTACTGGGAATGGGCAGCGACAGTGGCAATGCGTTGGTTGGCTTGTGGCAAAACATACGCCGCGCACTTGCACTGCGAAAATTGTTACGCGAAATGCGTCCCGATATTGGCTTGGCCATGATGACTACGGCCAATATACTAATGGCCCTAGCGGCTTGGCGCCTACCCGCTATACGCACAATAGGGGCAGAACACAACCATCCCCCACAAAAGCCATTGGGTATTTTATGGGAGACGTTACGCAGCAAAACTTATGGCTGGCTCAATGCTGTGACAACTTTGGCCAGTGAAGGTGAAGCTTGGATTAAAGACAACACCAATGCCAAAAAAATTGCGGTTATCCCTAACGCTGTCACTTGGCCGTTGCCAGAGCATGAACCCCGAATTAGCCCAAGCGTATTCCATAAACCAGAAAGGCAACTACTGCTTGCAGTTGGCCGCTTGCACAACCAAAAGGGGTTCGATTGGCTGATTGAGGCATTCTCGAATCTTGCACATAATCATCCCAACTGGGACTTAGTGATACTTGGTGAAGGCTTGTTGCGCCCTCTGCTGGAAGGGCAAGTTCGGGAGTCTGGCTTAGAAAAGCGTATTTTTCTCCCAGGTCGGGTAGGTAACCTAGGTGAATGGTACAAAAGCGCGGATATTTATGTGATGAGTTCCCGTTACGAAGGCTTTGGGAACACCTTGGTCGAAGCAATGGCCCACGGCCTGGCAGTGCTAAGCTTTGATTGCGATACTGGCCCGCGCGATATTATTCGCCATGAAGTGGATGGCTTGTTAGTGCCACCGAAAGACATAGCGGCCCTAACCGCCACACTGGATAAATTGATGGGCAATGACTCGTTAAGATTGCAATTAGCTGAACGTGCGACAGATGCGCGGGAGCGGTTTTCGATGGAAAAAATCACCCAACAGTGGGAACACCTGTTTAATGAAGTGTTAGAGGAATGAAGTATTATCTGATTATTGGATACGGACGAACATTTCTACAAATTTTATGCTAAAAAACATGCCGCTTTATCAGGATACACCTGCCCATCCATTAAATTGTATTTTTCCACTATGAAGAAAAGTACGTGGTTCGGAATAATTATATCTATCGCTATTGCTTTAATTTTGGCAAATCGAGACCTTTACATTGCTATAGATGATGAAAATTATATTAACTATTTCACATATTCTGATATTACGCTATCGGATGTTAAATCCGACTGGTGGAATTTTTTACTAAACGAGCCGCTTTGGCGCACTTATGCTTGGCTTGTGGGGGATGCATTTGGGGCTGAAACTGCACTAAGGATTACTGTTTTTACCGGCTCGCTGATGTTTTTAGTCGCAAGCGGAAAATTATCGCACGGTGCCTGGCTGTTCATTATTTTCGCATTTGTTATTGATCCACTGCTAGCAACACAAATGTATTTTAATCAAATGAGACAAGGGTTTGCCTTGGCTATTTTTTTAACCATCATCGCGGGAGGAGTGGGGCCCATATTGGCAGGGGTTATAGCTTCACTATTTCACTCTTCTTTTCTTATAGCCACACCATGTTTTGTCTTAGCGTTGGCTATCAAAAAATTTAATATCCACTATATTTTTGGCATTGTTATCGTGCTTCTAGCTGCCCTTATAATTAGCAAGGTTGCTCCCGATATAGACTTTGGGCGTAGGTCGAATTATGAACTAAAATCAGAACGTACTATATTTCACTATGTGGTGAGCGCTTTTCAATATGGCTTAGTATTGATATTTTTTCTTAGCAAAAAAAATACTTACGGCGAAGGGCAATTAGTTTGGTTATATACCTCAGTCATTTATTTCATATTCGTAACGTGCTTGACATTTATCCATGAAGCTACAGGCAGATTGATGGTTCTTGAAAATGTCTTTTTGATGATTGTTATTGGAATGAACCTCAAAAACAAGGAAGTAAAAATCATTGCCCTATTCTGGTTGTTGCTCTTATTCGCCCTTGAGGTAAACGAATCTCAAAAAGTTAGCTCCGCCAATAATACTTGGTTCGACAAATGGTCGTCGATCCTAAAAATTAAACAATAAACGCTAACAAAATCCTTAAAAAAGCATGAACAGTTCACGCACCAAAATTATTTTTCTAATTCCCTCTTTGCGTAGTGGCGGCGCTGAACGCGTCATTGTCAATTTGGTGCGCCATTTAGACCGCTCGAAATTCGACTTGATATTGGC
>JAYVGW010000168.1:0-4883 GCA_043771735.1 Methyloglobulus sp. | reverse complement strand
AACAAAATGGCCGCCAAACAGGCCAAAGGAATGGCATTCAAATATCGCGCAAAAAACAAGACGCTGATCAACAAGAAAACGCCATGAATAAAACAGGACAGACTGGTTTTGCCGCCTGCATTGATGTTGGCAGAACTACGCACAATAACCGCCGTCATCGGCAAGCCACCTAAAAGGCCACTGATAATATTGCCCATGCCTTGTGCCTTAAGCTCACGGTTGGTCGGTGTCAATCGTTTTAAGGGGTCGAGCTTGTCGGTGGCTTCCAGGCTTAACAAGGTTTCAAGGCTGGCGATAATGGCGATGGTGACGGCGACAACGTAGACTTGGGGATTGCTTAAGTAACTGAAATCGGGGAATACCAGATGGTTTAAAAAATCGCTGGGCTGCTCCGATACTGGCAAGTTGACAAGGTGTTCAGGGTTAACCTGCCAATCGGGCGCAAACTTAGCGGCAAACAAATTGAAACTGATACCCCATACGACAGTGAGCAAAGGCCCAGGTATCAATTTCAACAACGCTTGCCCCTTAAACCAGGGCAATTCCCACACGATCAAGATCAACAAGCCGATTACGCTGATAACAACCGCTCCGGGTGAAATGGCATGCAAGGAATCAAAGAGTTCGAAAAAGCTCGATTCCGCCGTTTCCTTCATGTAACTTTCATCGCCCTCGAAACTCGCGTCATAGCCAGTAGCATGGGGAATCTGCTTGATGATGAGGATAAGGCCAATAGCCGCCAACATGCCTTTAATGACAGCAGAAGGGAAAAAAGCGCCAATAACCCCAGCTTTCAAAAAACCGAACGCCAATTGCAGGATACCGGCCAGGACGCAAGCGACCAGGAACGCCTGCAAACTGCCCAGGGTTTGCAAGGCATTGAAAACAATGACAGTAAGGCCAGCGGCAGGGCCGCTCACGCTCAGTTGCGAACCACTTAACCAAGACACCACCAAACCGCCTACCAGTCCCGCAATCAAACCAGAGAATAAGGGCGCCCCCGATGCCATGGCAATCCCCAAACAAAGCGGCAGTGCGACCAGGAACACGACTATCCCAGCCGGAATATCTTCTTTAACATGACGAAAGTAATAACGTGCTTGATGGATCATGGTTAGCTCCTATTAATGTCAGTGCCTAAGCTGATCTTGCCCCAATTTGACGGACACCCCACTAAGCGACTTTTTTAGTTTCATTTTCTTCAAACGCAACGGGGTTGAGATAGCCCAGTTTTGAACGAAGCCATTTGCCGATTGTAATACACTTCAATGTGATATGGTTTAATAAAACAGGGCTCTTCTAGGGACAGATTTATTATGTCATTAGAAGTTAACATGAGTACACAAGCAAAACGACCAAGTCCGAAATACACGATTGAATTTAGGTAACCTCTAAAAATTCAAAAGTCTCCTTCTCCCCTCAGGAGAAGGCATTTTTAGAGGTTACCTTAAATAAAATCGAACAAACGCCGAGCCACAACATCCCACTTATAGTCCATGTCGAGTGTCCGCTAGAGTGGGGCAATATCAGTGTTCGCATTTCGTACCATTTCGAAGCGTTTCGGGTGGGGCAACCCCCAAAAGGTACGCGATGCGTACCCTATAAAATTAAATTAATCCTTTAAGCCGATAAACCAGCTCCAAAGCCTGCTTGGGGCTGAGATCATCGGGATTAACATCCTCAAGCACAGTGATAGCCGGATGGCTTTCCTGGCTGGCGAACAAATCCAGTTGGTTAGTGCCTGATTCCACCCGTTGTTCCATATACGCCTTGTCTTCCAAATACCGCAGCTTGGTTTTGGCTTTCTCGATAACAGATCGGGGTACACCCGCTAAGGAAGCGACCTGTAGGCCGTAACTTTGGTTGGCTGGGCCGTCTTTGACGGCATGGAGGAAGATGATTTTGTCGCCATGTTCCATCGCATCCAGGTGTACATTCGCAATAGTTTTTTGTTCGTCCGCCAACGTCGTCAATTCAAAATAATGGGTGGCGAACAAGGTAAAAGCCTTGGTTTCCTTGGCCAAATAGTCGGCACACGCCCAGGCCAGGGACAAGCCATCAAAGGTGCTGGTGCCACGGCCTATTTCATCCATGAGGATCAGGCTGTTGGCCGTCGCATTGTGCAGGATGTTGGCGGTTTCTGACATCTCCACCATGAAGGTCGAACGCCCGCTAGCCAGGTCATCAGATGCGCCTATGCGGGTAAATATTTTGTCAATCGGGCCGCAAATCAGGTTTTTGGCTGGCACATAACAGCCAATATGGGCGATCAACACTATCAACGCGGTTTGGCGCATGTAGGTGGATTTACCGCCCATGTTGGGGCCGGTAATCACCAGCATCCGGCGTTTGTTGGACAGGGACAAGTCATTGGCGACGAAAGGTGTATCCGAAACTTGCTCGACCACCAAATGCCGTCCACCTTCGATATGAATGCCCGGCCTATCCGAGGATAGCGTGGGCTGTGACAAATTCAGCGTGTAAGAACGCTCGGCAAAGTTGGTCAGCACATCCAGTTCCGCCAAGGCGGCGGCGCATTGCTGCAAAGGCAGTAAGTCTAAGGCACAACGGGTCAGTAGCTCATCATACAAGGCTTTCTCGAATGACAACGATTTTTCCTTGGCACTGAGGACTTTATCTTCAAATGCTTTTAATTCTTCGGTGATGTAGCGTTCTGCACCTTTTAAGGTCTGTTTGCGGGTGTAATGGGGCGGGATCTTGTCAGCATGTAAATGGGAAATCTCGATATAGTAGCCATGCACGCGGTTGTAATTGACCTTAAGCGTGTTGATGCCAGTTTCAGCCCGTTCTCGGCTTTCCATGTCCAACAGAAATTGGTCGGCGTTTTGGCTTAGATTTCTGAGGTCATCCAGTTCCTGGTTGTGTCCCGCCGCAATAACGCCGCCATCACGGATCAATACCGGCGGGTTTTCGACGATAGCTTGCCGTAATAGGGCCAACAGGGCAGGGTGGTCGCCAATGTGTTCTAGCAAAAGGGTGAGGCGTGGGTTGTCGCTATTGGCGAGCAAACCCTGCAACTCGGGCAAAACGGCCAAGGTGTTCCGCAGCACCAGCAAATCGCGCGGACGGGCGGATTTCAAGGCAATTCTGGAGCTAATCCGCTCGATATCGCCGACTTGCCGCATTGTAACGTACACATCTTTGTACAACTTGCCATCGAGCAAGCTGGCAATACAGGCATAACGGTGTTTGAGAACCTGATGGTCGCGCAACGGACGGTTGAGCCAGCGCCGCAAGCAGCGGCTACCCATTGCGGTTGCGGTTTTATCCAGTACGCCCAACAAGGTAAATTCTGGTTGCCCCGTCGGGTGAGAATCCAGTTCAAGGTTACGGCGACTGGCAGCATCTAGCACAATGCTGTCGCTGCTGTTTTCCGTGCTGATGCCTTGAATATGGGGGAGGGCACTTTGTTGAGTATCTTTAATATATTGAAGCAAAGCCCCCGCAGCGGCAATGGCGGCAGGTAAGTCGTCACAGCCATAGCCTTTAAGATCTAAAGCGTTGAATTGCTTTAACACCAGCAAACGGGCGCTTTCCGGTTCAAAATGCCAGGGCGGTCTGCGACATAAACCATTGCGTTGTTTAAGGCTTATGGGCAGCGACCAATCTTCGCTAAACAATAGTTCAGTCGGATTAAGTCGGCCGATTTCACTCAGTAACTGGTCTTCGGTATCGACCTGTTGCAACACAAAGCGTCCACTGGTCACATCCAGGCTGGCTAATCCGCACTTGTTATCAACGACGCATACTGCAACCAGCAAATTGTCTTTTCGGTCTTCCAGCAAAGCTTCATCTGTGACTGTGCCGGGCGTGACGATACGAAGCACCTTGCGTTCGACCGGACCTTTAGTGGTAGCAGGGTCGCCGATTTGCTCGCAAATCGCCACCGACTCTCCATGCCTTAACAACTTGGCGAGGTAGCCTTCAGCGGCATGATAAGGGATACCTGCCATAGCAATCGGCACACCCGCCGATTGGCCCCGGCTGGTCAAGGTAATATCGAGTATTTGCGAGGCTTTTTTGGCATCATCGTAAAATAACTCGTAAAAATCGCCCATGCGGTAAAATAGGAGAGTCTCGGGGTGGCCTGCCTTAATGCGTAAATATTGTTGCATCATCGACGTGTGTGGGTTCGCGGTTTTTTGTTCTATACTCATAATGTTATTTTATCTGAACTCCAGGGAGTCCACAGCATGGATAATGCGTTATTTGAATTGGCAGGACGATTAGGCCAAAGCCTAAAGGCGAAAGGTTACAAGATAGTCACGGCGGAATCCTGCACGGGCGGCTGGATTGCCCAAGCAATCACTGAAGTGCCGGGGTGTTCCGCCTGGTTTGACCGGGGCTTTGTCACCTATAGCAACAACGCAAAAGTAGAGATGTTAGGCATAGATCCGCAGACATTAGAACAGCATGGCGCAGTGAGCGCCGAGGCCGCACAGCAAATGGCTGCGGGTGCATTGGCGAACAGCGAAGCAGATTGGGCGATTGCCGTAACGGGCATCGCAGGCCCTGATGGCGGCAACGAGGAAAAACCCGTGGGTATGGTTTATATCGCATGGCAGAATAAAACTGGGATTGCAAAAGTTAAAAAACTGCAACTGTCAGGAAATCGCAATCAAATCAGGCAACAGACAGTGGAAAAGGCGATTGAGGGGGCGTTGGTTTTTTTGGATGGCTGATTAAATTAAGTGGCTCCTTGATAGATGAGGTAGCAAACTGATAGAGGGAATGGAAACCGCTTCATATTTTAATAAAAATAATCTAGGTTCTGTTGACATTTCAAAGATAGGCGTTTTAAAACAACTGCTTACAATCTCTAGGTAAATCATAACTATTTGATATGGAAAGTATTTTTACCA
>JAYVGW010000167.1:0-3231 GCA_043771735.1 Methyloglobulus sp. | reverse complement strand
ACTTCAAATTTGTAATCAGCCGGTCGCGGGTTCGAGTCCCATCACCAGCTCCATTTAAAATTAAAGGAATCAATAGGATATTGCGTTGTTGATTTCTTTTTTTTGCCCGTCAAAATCTCTTGCGTGACTTTTTCGTGAGTAAGCAGTGTTATGAAATTCCCGCTATGATGACGCATGTCCTAGGACTGAATTTCTCGGAATCTGTTGCTTAATCTAGATTCGTTTAAGATGCTTTAACATACTGCGTCCCGGTCCGCCCGTCTTAATGCCTGTTCTTTAAACTGTGCGGTGTATTTGTGGCGGACAATTTGTAGATTTGGTTCTTTCTTGGTTTTCATTATGCACCTCGGTTTGAGAGATTACTCTCTTAGCCAAGTGTACGCTTGAACAGGCAAGATCAAAAAAACTAAAAAAACGGCTTATTTGTTGGTAGAATGAAACTCGAATGCGATTCGAAGCTAATTTGCGCTGCCTGTTACCCATTGAAGATCATTATCTGTGCGCTAAGTTTTAGCTGTTCAGCATTTTAACAAGTTGTTAATAGCCGACGGCTTTATCGCGTCGGTAAGCGGTTCTTCAAACAGCATTCCAAACACTCAGTAGGGTGTTCCTGGAGCTAAGAAAATTAAACAAAACTTTTTCATTAATTTTAATAGTCAGAAGACGGATTATCTATGTGTTTTAGTGCCAATATGTCGCTCGGTATGGGTGTGGTCGGATTTGCTGCCGCCAGCGTAACCTTTCTCGATAAAGATGAAAATTTCTGGGTAAGGGCCGCTAGATCTTATGCCATATTCCACTTTTCCTTAATGGAAATCATCCAGTATTTTGCTTATCCGGTTGCCGACCAATGCGGATATGGCGCAAATTATTTTTTAAGCGAGCTATCCACGTACCACATCAGCTTACAAGCTTTCGCTATTATGCCAGCGCTTGCCACTTACTCATCAGACAAAACCGCCCTAATGAAAGCGACGATGATAGGTGCTACCTTGAGTTCCATGTTCATTATTTGTACATTTTTACCCAGAAGCTGGCAACTGTTTGATGTCGCCCCTAATTTTATTGGCGACATGATTTCCTGCCTCTACATGGGCAAGTACCATATCGGTTATTCCATTTCGAGTGCGTTTGGGCTGTTTGTTACGCATGGCTCACTGTTCGGCCTGGCATTAAGCGGCTTCTTGTGGAAAGACAACCATAAAATGGCCAGTTACCATTTCATCATGGCAATCTTGACCTTATTCATGCCGCAATGGATTTTCGGTGTAACCACTGGCGAAGCAGCCGCCATGTATTGCTTTTTCTCTATCCCAATAACTGGCAGCTTTATGCCGTATTTTAAAAGTTATTTTATTGCCCAGGAAGCTAAACTCCACTGCGTGTTGGATTGATGGCAGAAGATATTTTTAAGACGGTCAAAGTAGCCCTCTAGCATTGAATAGTCTAAGCGTGCTAGAAGACGCTTACCCTGCCGAGCAAAGTTTCCAGATCATTGGACATAAGTCTATTGCCCCTGCCACTTTATCCATCATAGAATGCAGCTTTTAATCTAATGATGGAGGCTTTATGTCAGATGAAATATGGTTCAGGACTGGGGAAGCGACGGTTTTTGCCAGCGAAGGGCAAGGTACCGATGCCATGCCGGAAATACTTATCGGCAGCGTTAAAGGCCCGGCAGGAAACGCATTTGCTACGCTGATGGGGCAAACCGAGGGGCACACGCGCATGTTCGCTATCCGCGCCTGCAATCAGCAAGTTCGCCCAGCCACCTTGATGGTGCCGAAAGTGACTATCAAATCGTCCGCTTATGTAAACCTTTTTGGTGGCCCAGTGCAGTCTGCGGTGGCTGATGCCGTTCTCGATAGCGTAATTGAGGGCGTAATCCCGAAAGACCAGGCTAACGGCTTATGCATCATCGCCATGCTTTGGATAGCCCCGGAATGCGCCACGAACCCCGACCTGGACAGGAAAGACTTATACCGCACCAATTATGAGGCGATGAAGCTTGCCATAAACCGTGCTATGAGCAACTCGCCAAGCATTGAAGAGTTGATTGCCAATCGCCATAAAATCGTCCACGAAATGTACGACCCGGAAACTGGCGAATCGCAGTGGTGATAAAAGCAGGCACAAGGCAAAAGGCGAAAACCACATTGGCCTTTGGCCTTGTGCCTTTAGCCTATATTGCCTGCCCAGAATGCGATTTGTTGCTGAACCCCGCAGCACCTGAGCCGGGCGATAAAGCGCACTGCCCTCGCTGCGGCTATTTGTTGCAACGCCCACGTATGCAAAGCATTGAACGGACATTGGCGCTGTCGCTCGCTGGCCTGATTTTAATCGTACCCGCTAACTTGCTGCCGATGGTCGGCATCAAGATTTTCGGGAACAGCCACGATGGCACTTTGTGGTCAGGCGTGTCGGCATTATTGAAAGAAGATATGTGGGCGGTTGCGTTATTGGTGCTGTTTTCCAGCGTTCTTTTGCCTTTAGTAAATCTGGGCTTGGCTTTTTTGATAAGCCTCCATCTGTTTATACGAAAATCCAACCATCACCTTGTGCGCTGGATGCGCTGGCTTGAACACTTGAATGAATGGGCTATGCTAGAAGTGTATGCTTTGGGAATTATCGTGGCCTGCGTTAAACTGGCCGACATGGCGGAGCTTAGGTTTGGTTTCGGTTTATATGCTTTTATTGCCTTGCTCATCGTTAACGCCATGCTATCGCACGAATTAGACAATTATTTATTTTGGCGACATATTGGTCAATTAAACAAAAAAAGTGCCTATTAAACCGATAAAAACAGCTTTAAATCAGGGCTTTATCCGTTGCCATGATTGCGGTTGTTTAATGCCATCGAAAGCACAGCCCTTGTGCCCAATTTGTGGGCATTCCGTTGCCGCACGTAAACCCCAGAGCGTTACGCGAACTGCCGCCTTAATCATCAGTGCCTTATGCCTGTACATTCCAGCCAACATTTTCCCGATTATGTCGGTAACCCAGCTTGGTGTCGCTGAAACCCATACCATTGTTGGAGGTATCGTGGCATTAATCCAAAGCGATATGATCCCGATTGCCCTGTTGGTGCTGGTCGCCAGTATCCTAGTTCCTTTGATGAAGTTGTTGGGGCTGACCTTGTTGTTGCTTTGCGTCCATTATCAGTGGCAAGTAAATGCCCGCCTGTTTACCAAGCTATACCGGGTTATCGCCTTTGTGGGGCGTTGGTCCATG
>JAYVGW010000166.1:0-10378 GCA_043771735.1 Methyloglobulus sp. | reverse complement strand
CACAAAATCAGCACGTAGATCGGGGTGTTGATTACGCACAAAAGTATCGGCGGGTTCTTTACCCAGATTGAAATCAATGCCGCGAATGGCAAGGTTCATTGCCGCCAGTCGCCAGGTGGTCGGGTTGGATTCCTGTCCGTAGATGGACACATCGCCCAACTTGCCGCCGTGGGCTTCGATAAACTTTTCCGATTGCACAAACATACCGCCAGAGCCGCAGCACGGATCGTACACTTTGCCATGATGCGGTGCGAGTACAGCAACCAGGGTTTTTACGATACTGGCGGGCGTGTAGAACTGTCCGCCCTTTTTGCCTTCGGCGCTGGCAAATTGGCCGAGAAAGTACTCATAGACTTGGCCGAGCAGGTCACGGGCATTATTTTTGGCGCGGTCATCGCCATTGCCGGACTCACCAAACCCGATTTGTGAGACCAAATCGACCAGTTCACCTAATTTGCCGTCGGGTAATTGCACTCGGGCATAACGTTTATCAAGAATGCCTTTAAGTTTTGGGTTTTCAGTTTCAATAAGGGCTAACGCGTCATCTATGCGTTTACCGATGTCCGCTTGTTTGGCTTGGGCGCGTAAACTTTCCCAACGGGCATCCTCCGGCACCCAAAAAACGTTCACTTCTTTGTAATAATCCCGGTCTTCAAGTTCTGCATTGATTTGATCTGGCTCGGCATCGGCCAGATAGTAATCGTCTTGGCCATCGGCAAATTTGCGGATAAGTTCAGCGCGGCGGCTCTGGAAGGTGTCGGAGATGTATTTGACGAAGATAAGGCCAAGCACGATGTGTTTGTATTCGGCTGCGTCCATATTGGCGCGCAGCTTGTCAGCCGTTGCCCAAAGGGTTTTTTTAATGTCTTCAAGCATGTTGTTGTTAGAAGTTCAGTTGGTAGATCAGTGATTATGAATGTGGACGATGATCAAATTTATGGTCATTGGAACGAAATAAAAGCTTGTTTAGTATAGTCCAACAGATTGATTCTCAGCCTAGTTTAGCGTTCAAATTGATATTATACCAATCCCCTCATCCCAGCCTTCTCCCGAAGGGAGAAGGAGATTTTTGAATTATTAGAGATTCCCTTAATTCTGCGTTAAACCGTATAGATAGTTGGATTCCCAAGTGGGGCGGGGGTTTGCAACCCCGTTCCTAACGTTTTGATGTTGCTACGATTATCTTTGAACCATCTCGGAAATATAAGAACCCCGTCTGGCTTTGTGACATTAGAAAAAAGCCCCTTATTTCCGAATAGGATTCCGTATTAGAAATAAAGGGCTTGCATGCTAACTTGGTGCAGGTGATGGGTTGATTCAATCAAGTATAAAACTTATCTTCATGTTGACGCGGTATTCGACAATCTTACCGTCATTAATAACCAGCTTCTGGTCTTGAACCCAGGCACCTTGAATGCCTCGGATGGTCTTACTGGCGCGTTTTATGCCTTTTTCGATGGCATCATCAAAGCTTTTAGCAGAGCTGGAGGTTATTTCACTTACTTTTGCGATGGTCATAATTAATTCCTCGATTGAAATGGTGGATTCATTATTACTTGGAGCAAAGAACAGATTCCGTACTAAGCCGAAATTGTTAAAGAAATCCTCAAGAAAAACACTTGAGTCAATTAGTTATAACATTATTTGCTTGAGTAACAAAACTCAGCGGCCATGTACAACACGCAGGAAGTGAAAAACACTCTTCGTCAATTAGAGTCTGTTGGCATTTAACTCATCTCAAACCGCGTTGCTCGTCATGCCGTCCTTGGCTTCTGGATTGCGGCAGGGATTGCCGCAATGACGTGATTCCATGAATGGTGCAACAATTACAACTTTATGATATTTATAGTTTTTTTATGCGCAGCCTAAATGTCAACAGGCCCTAGCCAATACAATATCATCAAAACTGCCGACTTGCAGATGAGCGGCCTTCACGTCAGGTGTTTGGTCGCGGGTAAGCCATATTGTTTGATAACCCACTGCTTTTGCGGCATCCAGCTCTTCTTTAATATCGGATAGAAATAGGATGTTATGGGCAGGAAAGCCGATTTCTTCGGCGATTTTTCGGTAGGAATCGGATTCTTTTTTGCCGCCTATGTTGGTATCGAAAAAGCCTGAAAATAGTGGCGTTAAGTCGCCTTCATCCGTATGCCCAAAAAGCAGTTTTTGCGCCAATACCGAGCCGGAAGAATACACGTACAAAGAAATACCATCCGCTTTCCAAGCCTTAAGATTTTCCATTGCATCTTGGTATAAGTGGCCTTTGAAATCGCCTTGCTTATAACCCGCTTCCCAGATCAAGCCTTGCAAGGCTTTTAATGGGGTGATTTTCTTGTCCTGGTCTATCCATTCGATTAGTTGTTTGATGGCGTTTTCAGTGCTTAATGAAATATCCGCTTCATGGCAGGCATCGGCAAGCAGTTGTTTTATAGACGATTCGTCCTGGTGTTGTCGTACAAATTCGGGCAGTTCCGCACGGGCGTAAGGAAACAGCACATCCTTAACGAAAGACAATGACGAGGTAGTACCTTCAATATCGGTGACGATGGCTTTAATCATTTAAGTTCTGCCAGGGTTTCATCAAACGTAGGAAAGGCTTTGGCAATGTCGCTGCCGGTAAATTTGGCAACCCAGCCTTCCGGTGTGGTAAACAGGCGGATGACCTTAAAGCTGGGATTTTCGCCCATATCAAACCAGTGCGTAGTGTTGGCGGGTACGCTGATAAGGTCGCCTTTTTCGCATAAGGCGGCGTAGACCTTATCCCCAACATGCAGATAAAACAGTCCGCAGCCGTCGATAAAAAAGCGCACTTCAAAATCATCGTGGGTGTGTTCAGCCAGGAATTTTTGCCGGAACTCGGCTTTTTGCGGGTGGTCTGGGCTTAGGTTAATCACGTCTACGGATTGGAAACCGTAAAGCTGCTTCAACTTGTCGATGGATTCTTGATAGGCGGCGATGATGGTTCCCTGGTCGTCATCCGCAGTCAGTTCACGGTTGGCCGTCCAGCGCTCAAACTTGACATCAATCCCCGCAAGTTCGCGTTCTATATCGGCAAAATCGGTGTAACGCTTGCCTTGCTTTGGCTGATTACCAGAATAGCTGTCGGGATAAATGGTTAACACACTCATGGTTTTCTGACTCCGTGCAGTCGCAGTTCGCAATCAAATAAATAATCCAGCGCTTCCAGATGGCGCAACGCTTCTGGCATCGATTCACCCCAAGTATAAAGCCCATGTCCAGCGATAATATAACCATAACAGTCAGTTACGGTATCTAAGTAATCATCGACAACATGGGATAGGCGCAGAATATCCTGGTCGTTGGCAAAAATAGGCACCGTAATCTGGGTTTCGTGTGTGCTAATGCCGTGGAATGCTTTTAATAATTCGTAATCTTCCAGGACAATCCCGTCACCAAACAGCCTGGAAACCAGTATGGCATTGATCGAATGTGGGTGCAAAATCGCGTGGGCATTGGGAAAACGCTTATACAGCGGCGTGTGCAAACCCGTTTCCGCCGACGGCTTTTTGCCATCCAGCGAGTTGGCATCGGCATCAATTAGCATAATGTCATCGACGTGCAAGCAGCCTTTATGCTTGCCAGATGTCGTGATCGCAATCGTGCCATCCGGCAATCGCGCAGAAAAATTACCGCTGGTCGCAGGCACCCAGCCCTTGCTGTCGATGAATCGCCCGGCATTGCAGATGGCTGTTGCTACTGTTATAAAGTCTTGAGAATAGTGCATGTCGCTTGAAGTTTGTTTGATCAGGCCGCTAATTTTAGCAGATTAAACCATAAGCTTGTCATGGTAGCCTAACTCCTCAATTGTAAATGCGTATTGAAGTCAGATAGTTGTGTTTCAATCAAAATTATACGGCAAGCCATTATAATCACCGTTACTTGCCACACTTCGGATTGTGCAAATGAACAAACGCTACCTGATAATCGCCGTGATACTTGCCGGACTGGCTACGGGTTATTTCTACAAAAAACAACCAAAACCGATAGAAGTTGATGTCTATACGGTCGAAAAAGGGGAAGTGAAAGCGACGGTGTCCAATACGCGGGTGGGGACGGTTAAGGCATGTCGGCGAGCGTTTCTTGCTCCGGCAACAGGCGGTCAGGTGGCGAAGCTGCATGTGAAAGAAGGCGACCGGGTGAAGCAGAACCAGTTGTTGCTGGAAGTTTGGAATGATGATTTAAAAGACCAGGTTAAGTTGCAAGAAGCGCAAATCAAGGCGAATAAGGCTACCGCGGAACAGGCTTGCCAACTGGGCGCGAATGCAGGACGGGAAGCGCAGCGGATTTCTAAATTGTTCAAAAACAATCATATTGTGTCTGAGGAAATGGTGGATAGCAAAGTTTCTACCGCGAAATCCAAACAAGCTGGCTGCAATGCCGCACGGGAAAGCATTACCGTAAGCGAGAGAAGCCGTGAAGCAGCGCAAGCGGCAGTTGAGCGCACCCTCCTTATGGCTCCGTTTGACGGCACAGTTGCGGAAATTAATGCGGAGTTGGGCGAATACGTGACCCCTTCGCCGCCCGGTATTCCAACCCTGCCTGCGATAGATCTCATGGATGTCAGTTGCCTGTATGTCTCCGCGCCGATTGATGAAGTCGATGCGCCGCAAATAAAAACCGGTATGACGGCTTGCGTTTCCCTGGATGCCTTTACGGAAAAACGCTGTTCCGGCACGGTGTCCCGAATTGCGCCTTATGTGCTGGAAAAAGAAAAACAGGCGCGCACGGTCGAGGTCGAAGTTAAGCTGACTGACCCGAAAAACCTCAAAGAGCTGTTGCCCGGTTACAGCGCCGATATTGAAGTGTTGCTGACCAGTAAACCACAAGCGATCCGAATTCCGGCGGAAGCCGTCATGGAAAATAACCGAGTTTTGCTTATAAATGAAGAAGGGAAAGTGGAAGAGCGAACCTTCCAACCCGGCCTAAGCAATTGGAATACTATGGAGGTCATATCCGGCCTGGATGTCGGCGATAAAATCGTCAAATCAATCGGTCAAGAAGGCGTGGTGGCAGGTGCTTATGTCAAGGAAAAACCGTGATCCAATTGGAGCATATCCACCGTTATTTCCAGGTCGGCGAACACACCGTCCACGCCTTGAACGACATCAACCTTACGATTGGCAAGGGCGAATACGTATCCATCATGGGACCGTCGGGTTCCGGAAAATCTACTTTATTAAACATTATAGCCCTGCTTGACCGGCCTTCTTCAGGGCGGTACGTATTAAATGATTTGGACGTAATTCAGCGCAGCGATGATGATCTGGCGAGGATACGCCGGGAAAATATCGGTTTTGTGTTTCAGTTTTTTCACGTCATCCCCCGCCTGACCGCTGCCGAAAACGTGGAAATGCCCATGATTTTGGCAGGCATCAACAGCAAGGAACGCAAACAACGGGTACAAGAAGCGTTGGCTGCGGTCAATTTGGCGGATCGCACCCACCACAAACCCAACCAACTGTCAGGTGGGCAACTGCAACGGGTGGCGATTGCGCGGGCGATGATTATGCGCCCCGAAGTGGTGTTGGCGGATGAACCCACCGGCAACCTCGACAGCAAATCCGGCCTGGAAATTATGGCGTTATTGGAGAGCCTTAACCGACAGGGCGTTACGCTGGTTATGATTACCCATGACCAAACCTTGGGCAACCGTGCGCCACGGCGGATTAGGATTGTGGACGGACGGATAGAATAGCTTACTGGGCGGGTAATACTTGGGCCGCAAGCGCTGGGCGGAGCGTTTTTTTATCTTACTGCCTTATTGATCAGGCCCTTTGATGTTTGAACCGTTCGTGCTGAGTAAGTCGAAGCACAATAAGCCTTTCGACAAGCTCAAGGCGAGCGGGAATTAAAACTTCAGAAGGCCGAATCAATGTTTAAAGGACTTATACCAATCCCAATAAGTTCTCATTATTACCTTCTCCAAAGGGAGAAGGCTAGGATGAGGGGATTCATATAACGACTTTTTTGGATTGGTATTAGGTAACTTCTAAAAATTCAAAAAACTCCTTCTCCCTTTGGGAGAAGGTTGGGATGAGGGATTTAAAATCAAGTGGTTCTCCCCCTCACCCTAGCCCTCTCCTTCTGGGAGAGGGAATTATTAGAGGTTCCCATTAGTTTTTTACAAACTTCAACGCCTCGTTTTCAACAGTCACCTTGATGACATCGCCAGCCAGGAAATTACCAGCAAGGATTTCCTGAGCCAACGGATTTTCCAGTTGTTGCTGGATAGCGCGTTTCATGGGCCTTGCGCCATAGACCGGATCAAAACCGGCGTCACCCAGCAAATCCAAAGCCTGATCGGAAATTTCAAAGCCGATCTCGCGGTCTTGCAGGCGTTTGCGTAAATGTTCGATCTGGATGCTGGAAATCGTCCGAATCTGTGCGCGACCCAAAGGATGAAACACCACCGCTTCATCTATCCGGTTAATGAACTCAGGACGGAAACGAGTGCCGACAATTTCCATTACCGCCGCTTTCATGGCTTGATAATTGGCTTCGGCCGCTCCCGGTGTCATACCCCCTGCGGCACTTGCACGTTCCTGTGCGTCGCCTGCCAACTCCTGAATCACGTCGGAACCCAAGTTGGATGTCATCACGATGACGGTATTCCTGAAATCAACCGTCCTGCCTTGGCCATCGGTCAAGCGGCCATCATCCAGCACTTGCAACAAAATGTTGAAGACATCGGGATGCGCCTTTTCAATTTCGTCCATGAGTATCACAGAATAAGGCTTGCGCCGAACCAGTTCGGTCAGATAACCGCCCTCCTCATAACCGACATAGCCGGGAGGTGCGCCAATCAGGCGGGCGACCGAATGCTTTTCCATGAATTCCGACATGTCAATGCGCACCATCGCATCGGGCGTATCGAATAGGAATTCCGCCAGCGTTTTGCACAACTCGGTTTTACCAACCCCAGTTGGCCCTAAAAACAGAAACGAGCCATTGGGGCGGTTGGGGTCAGATAAGCCAGCCCTTGAGCGGCGGATAGCATTACTGACGGCTTTCAACGCTTCTTCTTGACCAACGACCCGTTTGCTTAGAGCTTCTTCCATGTGCAGCAGTTTTTCGCGTTCGCCTTCCAGCATTTTGGAAACCGGGATGCCTGTCCATTTTGAAACCACTTCGGCAATTTCTTCTTCCGTGACTTTATTTCGCAGCAAGGTCATCTTTTGCTCTTCCGCTGGAACATCCGATTGTAATTGTTTCTCCAGGGCGGGAATAATCCCGTACTGCAATTCTGACATACGCGCCAAATCATTCGCACGGCTGGCTGCTTCCAGTTCAGTCCTGGCGTGTTCGAGTTTTTCTTTGATGGATGCCGAACCTTGTAAGGACGCTTTTTCCGCTTTCCAGATTTCCTCCAGGTCGGAATATTCTTTTTCCAACTCCGCTATATCTTCTTCCAGCATGACCAGACGCTTCTTGGATGCGGCATCGGATTCTTTTTTCAGCGCGACTTGTTCAATTTTTAATTGAATCAAGCGCCGGTACAGCTTATCCATTTCTTCCGGTTTGGAATCCATTTCCATACGGATACGGCTAGCGGCCTCGTCGATCAGGTCAATCGCCTTATCGGGCAATTGGCGGTCGGCAATATAACGGTAAGACAGGCTTGCAGCGGCAACCAGCGCCGGATCAGTAATGTCCACGCCATGATGCACTTCGTATTTTTCTTTCAAGCCGCGCAGAATGGCGATGGTGTCTTCCACCGACGGCTGATCGACTAGGACCTTCTGGAAACGGCGTTCCAGCGCAGCATCTTTTTCGACATATTTTCGGTACTCATCCAACGTGGTCGCACCCACGCAATGCAGTTCCCCGCGCGCTAGGGCAGGCTTTAGCATATTGCCTGCATCCATCGCGCCTTCTGCCTTACCCGCGCCAACCATAGTATGTAGTTCGTCGATAAACAAGATGACTTGGCCTTCTTGCTTGGCTAAGTCGTTCAACACGGCTTTCAGGCGTTCCTCGAACTCGCCACGGAATTTCGCACCCGCAATCAATGCCGCCATATCCAGTGCCAACACCCGCTTATGTTTCATGCCTTCCGGCACTTCACCATTGACGATGCGTTGCGCGAGACCTTCGACAATCGCCGTTTTACCTACGCCGGGTTCGCCGATTAACACGGGATTGTTTTTGGTGCGGCGTTGCAGCACTTGTATCGTGCGGCGAATCTCATCATCCCGACCAATGACGGGATCAAGCTTGCCAGCTTCGGCGCGTTCGGTCAGGTCGATGGTGTATTTTTTTAACGCCTGCCGTTGGTCTTCCGCATTGGGATCGTCCACCGCCTGACCGCCGCGCATCGCGTCTATCACTTGCTCCAAGGTTTGCTTAGTGATGCCGTGTTTTTTGAACAAGTCTTGCAGCACGCCTTTTTCTTCAAGCGCTGCCAACAGAAAAAGCTCACTGGAAATGAACTGGTCATTGCGCTTTTGCGCCAGCTTATCGGTCAGGTTAAGCAATCTCCCCAGGCCATTGGAAACCTGCACGTCACCACCGGAACCGGCCACCGTAGCAAGCCGGGTAAGTTCCTTGGCCAACTCGCTACGGAAAACGGGGACGTTGACACCGATTTGCGACAGCAATGGCTTGATACTGCCGCCTTCCTGATCCAGCAAAGCCAGCATCAGATGCACTGGTTCGATAAACTGATGATCTTTACCGAGCGCAAGGCTTTGGGCATCCGCTAACGCTTCCTGAAATTTGCTGGTCAATTTGTCCATTCGCATGGGATTACCTCATGATTAATGTTAAGTTGCTACTAACATGGGGGACATAAGCTTGAATTCAAGCAAGAACAAATCTTATGCGGGATAAAAAAAGGGTAGGTATACTTTGCCTAAACCTTAGCCATGCGTAGAGAAACAAACCGGTAAGCCAAAGCTAATGCAAACAGCAAAAACACAAGCTGCGCTACCCGCCATGTCAGGTGGTCTATCTCGGCATCCGCCAATTGCTGTAGCTCTGCGGTACGTTTGCCGAATCCTTCCCCTTGCAGACCATTCATCAACAAGTTGACCTCGCCGACAATTTTTGCGACTTCTTCTGCGGTGTGTTTGTATTCGTTAATATCAAAGGGCTTGGCATCAACCGGTTCAGGCTTGTCCGATTTGAATTTAGCGCTGACGGTATCGACAATCTTTAGCGTGTCGCCTAAGGCAACGCTGGTATCTTTTGCGGTCGCCAGCAGTTTCTCACCATCTTGCAGCATGACCTGGGTTTTTGGTGTTAGCTTATCTATCTGATCGACAATGCCGGAAACTTGTTGCAGGCTTTTATGGACGGCGGCTTCCCTTTGTTCCAGCTTACGGATTTCTTGGGCAAATACCTGGGAAACTTGTGCCATTTGTTGTACCGACGCTTGCAGTTTTTGCAGATCGGCATTGTCCATAACGCCTTCTACGGTGCGTTCCGTTTGCCATTGCAACAAACGCGGTAAACGCTGGAAATAGAAGAACGCGCGTTCACCGAAATTTTCGGCAGTTTCCACAGTTTTATTGACTTCGGATATCTTATCGAATAAACCGCCGATTTCAGACTCTGCCTGCTTCAGCCCAGCGCGTGCACGGGCGAAATCATCAAAGCGCACATAAGCAAGCGTGGTAACATCGGGATGTTCTGTACGCCATGCCACTATAACCCGCTTCACACTTTCGACTTCAACAGGTTTTAGAAAGCGTGCGGCGACTCGCCAAATGTCATCGTAAGCGGCATTAAAAGCTTTTTCGACAATAGTGTGGCTTGCGCCGAAGATTCTTTCGGCACGGCCTTCGTCAACTATATTGATCTTATTCAACGTGACGACAGTCGCCAAGTCCAGCAGTTGCCCCAAAGGATTAGGCCCAGTTGCTATCGCATATATCGACGATGAATTATGCAGTTTTAAGCGCAACGCTTCCTTTCTTGCTTCCTTGGTCGGATTGGCCTTTGCCGCCCTATCGGTCGAATCAGCTATGTCGAATCAGCTATAAGGGTGACGAAGCGGTCAGAAAAAGAATATGTCGCTTGATCCAATTCCGACAAGCGTTCCGCCGCAATCCCTATCGCTTCCTTGTCGTCGCCGGTGGTAATCTTTAGCTTTTCCCGTAAAATGTCTAACGAACAGCCTGTTGTACCAACGCTTATTGCCAGCAGTAGAACCGCAACTCGCCACCCAGAACACTCACTGCCGTTTGGCGAACGTAACGATACACTTTTAAAGAATTTGTGCATACAAAATCCCCGATCAATGTTTGTGAGTTTTGCCCTAGGTTCTGTTGACATTTGGTAAAATATCTTTCTATATCAATAAGTTATAATTTGCCGTTTCTTTGTAAGCTATTGTTTTTGAAGACCTTATTTTGAA
>JAYVGW010000165.1:0-6238 GCA_043771735.1 Methyloglobulus sp. | reverse complement strand
GTCACTTGTTTTGCCGGGGCGTACCCTCCAGAATCTTATTTGAGCGTCTGCTTAACGGAAAATTAGTTGTTGGCCTCCAACTACTGCTGTGGGTCGGGTCTTGACGGTCAAGGGCGGACACTGAATGGCCGCTTCCAAGGTTGAGCAGCCGTTCACTGGAGACAGGCGGGCTATAAGGGGCAAGGGTCAAGGGTCAATCAACAAAAGGTTCTAAAGTTTCACGGGGTTCTACTAGCCACATGCCCAGCAGGCCCATAAACGTTTTTTCGCTTCAATTATGGCTGCTTTTATGGGTCTTTACATATCCGCCAGCCCTTCTTGCTAGAAACCGCAGGTTGTGTGGTATCTGATATAATAAGGTATACATCTAAGCACCATGAGAATAGGACATGCCCAAACTATATGAATATTTTGGCCTAATTATCCTGTTCTACTCAAATGAACACGAGCCAGTGCATGTCCATGGAAAGTGCCAGGGGCGTGAATCTAAGGCAGAGATTATTGTCTTAAACGGCACCGTGACTGAAATACGCTATTCCGACGCGGCCGGAAGGATGCCGTTGGAGTTCCGCGAAATGCAGCATTTCAAGGAAATCGTCAGCGCCCGCGCAGATGACATTGTGCAAAAATGGATTGATTATTTCGTCTTGCATAAATCGGTAAGACCAGAACGTATCACTGGGAGATTAAAATGAGCCAGAACCCTATCAATATAATCAGGGCGGAAGCCCTTGGTGATTATCGCCTCCACCTGACATTCGATGATGGCAAGGAACAGTCGGTTGATTTCAAACCGTTCTTAACCCGCGCACAGCACCCCGATATACGTAGTTACCTTGATCCGGCTAAATTTGCCATGTTTCGTATTGAATACGGGGAATTGGTCTGGGGCGATTATGACCTGTGCTTTCCCGTCATCGATCTGTACCTGAATCAATTGGGACATAATTTCCGTCAAGAAAGCGCAGCTTAAGCCTTGCTGGATTAGTAGCCCATTTTACATCAAGCTGATCGGTAGTCCTATGCACCATTGTTCATTGATACCATCGGTATCTTGCCAGCCCACTGGGATGCTGCCTTAAACCTTAAGAGTGCAGGCGTCTTCTGACATTTGTGCACTCGGCTTCTGAAATTGCACCGCTGACACTGGCTTTGGAAAAGGACATGACATCAGACCTTGACGATCCAGTGTCCATTTTGGGTATACCTTGACCTGACAGTAAAAAAAAACCCACCGCAAAAAGGCCTTACATGTGTCAGATAAGGGTTGTTTTTTGTAACATTGACAACTTTGCGTAATGGTCTAGACTATAATCTGACACATTTACCATTTAATTCCCATTTTCAATGAAAGGACACCGCATCGGCTATATCCGGGTAAGCAGCTACGACCAAAACCTGGAACGGCAGCTTGAGGGTGTCCCTGTCGATAAGGTATTTGAGGACAAGGCCTCCGGCAAAGACAAAAAACGGCCAGGGCTTGACGCGTTAACAGAGTTTGTCAGGGAAGGGGACACGGTTGTCGTGCATAGCCTTGATCGGTTGGCCAGGAATCTAAGCGACCTTCTTTATATCGTACAAGGTTTTGTCCTTCGCGGCATTGCGGTCGAATTCGTCAAGGAAAACCTTAAGTTCACAAAAGACCGGAACAACTTCGACGACCTTATGTTGTCTGTCTTGGGCGCTGTCGTCCAATTTGAAAGGGCAATGATAGGCGAAAGGCAGCGGGAGGGTATCGCCCTTGCCAAAAAGCGTGGCGTTTATAACGGCAAGGTTAAAAAAAGAAAGTTGAGTGATGACCAGATTTCTGATATTAAGGTCAAGCTAGGGCAGGGCGTACCAAAGTCGCGTGTTGCAAAGGAGTTCGGGATCACACGGGAAACCCTTGTAATCGTCAATTCAAGCACACCTACCCAAGCCTTTGAAATCAAGGCAGACTAACGCCTCTTATCTAATACAAGAGGCATTCATGAGTCCCTATCAAGATCACGCCGTTATCCAAAGCCATATTTCGCCTTGGCAAGCAGGCGGCTTAACGCAGGCAGCGTATTGTCAAGGGCATGGCATTAAGCCGCACATTTTTAGCTATTACAAAAAGAAGTTCGGCGAGAAGGCTGCACCGTCAAAACGACCCGGCCAGCTGATCCCGGTCAAATTTGTTGGCGAGGGTATGCCAGTTGGCTTAACCCCGCCCCCATCTTCCGGCTCGGACGTGGCCAGGTTAAGCCATGCCAACGGTTTTAGCCTGGAGGTTAATGCCCATACCGACCTGGCTCTTTTAAAGCCGTTATTGGAATTGCTGGGCTCGGCTGTGGGTCAAGTGCGAGCAGGCAAGTAGGAACTTGCGCCGCTTGCCGGAATCCCTTGTTATTCCTTCTCCCTTTTGGGATGCCTGCATGGATGTAGGTATTAGGGCAACGCAGGAGCAGTTGCCGAGAGGGTTAGGGTGAGGGGTATTTACTCATTATAGAAATTGAAAGCTACCCAACTAGATGAGAATGGTTTACTTTGACGAATTGAAAACGATACACTGTGTTTGTTCTGCTGACTAACACCCAGAAAAAGAACGTGCGGTAGAAACGAGATTATTCATGATTGTAAGCGGAAATATGCCAGATCGGAACAGCGTTCATTTACATCAAATTAAATTGATGGGATTTAAATCAATCAAAAACCTCGATTTGAAAATGAACCCAATCAATATACTCATCGGTGCAAATGGGGCTGGCAAATCAAACTTCATTTCATTATTTACTTTCTTACGATATTTATCTGAAGGAAAGCTGCAGACTTATGTTGAAAAACAAGGTTTTGCAAATACTTTTTTTCACTTTGGTGCAAAACACACACACAAAATTACCATTGATATTGGAGTTGGGATTAATGGATATCACGTAGAATTCGTTCATGGCGAAACCAACGATTCACTTGTGTTTGAAACAGAATATTGCACTATTGAAACATCAAGCAGCAGATATCCAATTAAAGGCAAATTAGGGGAAAGTGGCTTGCTTCCTGGATCGGAAGTAGCTAACCCTTACGTTCAACGCTATACCCGAGAATATTTACAAAAATGCAGGGTCTATCACTTTCATGACACAAGTGCCACCGCAGGATTTAAGCAGGCGCAAAAGCTTAGTTTAAGTACGTTTCTTAATTCTGATGCGAGCAATCTTGCTCCTTTCCTTCGATACCTACGAGAAAAATATCAATCTAGCTATCAAGAGATTGTTTCGACCATTCAAACGGTCGCTCCATTTTTTCATGATTTCTATCTTGAACCAAGGGGTGATAAAAGCGATGAATCTCTATTATTGCGTTGGACGCATCGCGATCATGATATGCCTTTTTCCGCAAACCAGCTTTCGGATGGAACTGCGCGATTTATTTGCTTGGCTACATTATTTCTTCAACCGGAATGGTCTCGACCTAGTGCTATTGTGCTTGATGAACCTGAACTTGGATTGCATCCTGCGGCTCTGAATGTCCTCGCTGAATTGATTAAGTCAGTATCGAAGAGCAACCAAGTTATTTGTTCAACACAATCAGTAGCCTTTGCTAATCAATTCGAACCTGAAGATTTCATTGTAGTTGATCAAAAAGATGGCGGATCAACCTTTAAAAGACCTAATAGGCCAGAGCTTGAGCATTGGCTCGAAGATTATGGCATGGGTGATATTTGGACGAAAAATCTCATTGGAGGTCGTCCAGAATGGTAAGGATAGGAATTTCTGTAGAAGGCCTAACTGAGGAACGATTTATAAAAATTTTGATTGCCCCCTATCTTTCTTCCCAAGGCATATACGTAACACCCATTTCAATAGATGGAAACGTAAGCATAAATCGTATCAAGCATGAGTTAGTCAAGCTAATATACAGCTTTGATTATGTGAGTACATTCTACGATTTTTATGGATTTAAGCATAAAGACGAAACCGAAACCAAATTGACTTTGGAAGCTAAAATCAATGAATCGGTCAAAGTTGAATTCAGACATAAACTTATCCCTTATGTCCAAATGTATGAATTTGAAGGGCTGTTATTTTCAGCGCCAGCTGCTATAGCATCAGTATTGCAAAATGAATCACTTATTGATTGGGCAAATCAAATATTAGGAGAACATAGCGATAACCCTGAAAAGGTAAATGATTCAAGAGAAACTGCGCCTTCCAAACGGCTTGAAAAAGCTACGAATTACAGGAAAACCACGCATGGACCTAATATAGCAAAAGAGATAGGTTTATTGAAAATAAGAGAAATGTGTTCTGGGTTTGATGCGTGGCTAGAAACGTTGGAAAAACTAAAGCGGGACAAGATTTGAACCTACCCCACTCATTTGCGGATATTATTATTTTTTGACCTCATACGGCGGGTTAGTTGTAGGGCGCGGTTAGCCGCGCAAAACCACTGCGCCTAAACAACTACTGGTGTGCGCGCGGCGTAACCCGCCGAATGTGATGGACTTCGACATGGTGGATTACGACGCGCGGAAAGGCTTTACTTACCTTTAAATTCGGTTATTTTGTGCGTCTAATCCACCCTACGATACTATGAACATCGCCCCATTCCCGTATGCCGCGCCGAGTACCGGAGGTTTTGGCGGGAATAGCCCGTTAGGGGTGCGGCAGGGATGCCGCACGTTGCCGGAGGGACAGGAAGTCCCTTCCGGCAACCCCCGTCAAAACTGAGGAACGCAGGAAGCAAGCGGCATCCGGGTTGCCTTTTCTTTGAATACTTTCTTTTGGCAACGCAAAAGAAAGTATTCCGCCTGCCAGTGCGGAAGCTGGTATTAAAATAAGCGCAAAGCCACAAAATTTTATGTAGGTGACCAAAATGAAAAAACTAGATCCTGAAGAACAAGCACTTTTAGATGATTTTGATTCCGGCATTCTTACAAAGGTTTCAGACCTTAAGTCCGAACTTAAACGGCATAAAGAATATGCTGGGGCTACTTTTCAAAAAGACAGTCGCATCAATATACGTATCTCATCTAAAGATTTACGTTTGCTCCAAAAACGCGCTCTAAGTGAAGGATTGCCCTATCAAACGCTTATTTCCAGCCTCTTACATAAATATGTAGAGGGGCGGCTTACAGAGCAGGGTTAATCTTCATTCTGCGGGTTTAATACGTAGCCCGTATTAAGTGCAACGTAGCACGTATGTTGGGTATTTGTAGGTTGGCGGTGAGGTACGAACCCCAACACTTTCGGTCACATTTTGTTGGGGTTCGTACCTCACCGCCAATCTACTTTTTCAAATTAATCGGGTTATTCAATGATAGAAATCGGCAAAATCAACACCCTTAAAGTCGCAAGCCGTGTAGGTTCGGAAGTTTATCTTGCAAGCCCAACATCAGCCAAAGTGCTGCTGGTAGACAAGAAACCGCCTTTGTGTCAGGTGGATGAAGCACTGGATGTTTTCGTCTACGTCGATACCGAAGGCCATTTGGCAGCGACCACCACGATTCCTAAAGCCTTTGCCGATGACATCGCCTGGCTGAAAGTGGTTTCGGTTAATCGGGTAGGCGTTTTCCTGGATTGGGGTTTGCCTAAAGACTTGTTAGTTCCGTTTGGCGAACAACATCACGAATTGGAAGTCGGTAAATCCTATCTGGTAAAACTATTTCTCGATAACCAAAACCGTCTCTTAGCCACGACTAAAATCGAGAAATTCATCGCGGAAGAGGGTTTTTACTTTAAGGCAGGACAAAAAGTCTCGCTACTTATCGCCGATAAAACCGATTTAGGCATTAAAGCTATTATCAATAACACCCACTGGGGTATGTTATATGAAAACGAGCTGTTTCAACCTGTGCAAAAAGGTCAGAAACTAGACGGTTTTATTCGACAAATCCGCGAGGATAATAAAATTGACCTTACCCTGCATCAACCTGGATACGGTAAAGTTGATGATCTTACCGATAAAATCATAGCCAAGCTGAAAGACAATCAAGGTTTTCTACCCTTAAGCGACAAAAGCCCGCCAGAAGCCATTTATAACGCTTTCGGAGTCAGCAAAAAGGTGTTTAAACAGGCGATTGGTGCGTTATATAAGCAGAAATTGGTAGTGATTGAAAAAGATGGGATTAGGCTGGTTTAACCAATGTTAACCTCTAAAAATCCAAAAAACTCCTTCTCCTTTTGGGATGCCTACATGGACAGATATTTGCTCCTGCAATATCTGCATTCACCACATCCATGTGGATTATGTAGGTAGTAGGGCACCAACAGTAGGCGCT
>JAYVGW010000164.1:0-4357 GCA_043771735.1 Methyloglobulus sp. | reverse complement strand
TGGAATTGCGCAACGATTCTCGGCTGGGTGTTGCCGGCCTTTTGGAAGCAGTGCGCCGGGGCAATGTCGCGATTGCCAATCCTTTGGGCAGCAGTGTCCTGGAAAATCCAGGCTTGCTGGCATTTTTGCCCAGGTTGGCGCGTTATTTTTTAAACCAGGAACTTAGGCTGCCTTCGGTGGCAACTTGGTGGTGCGGACAACGCCGCGAGCGGGATTTTGTCCTCCAAAATCTCGATAGCTTGGTCATTAAGCCCATTAATCGGAGTTTGGGCAATCATGCCGTCTTTGCCGGTACGTTAAGCAGCAAAGAAAGAGAACATCTGCGCAACCAAATTTTAGCGAAACCGCATTGTTTCATAGGCCAGGAACAAGTCAGTTTTTCCACTTTACCGGCTTTTATCGACCAGCATCTCGAACCGCGTAACGCCGTTTTACGTAATTTCGTGGTTGCCGACGGCGACGGTTATGTAGTGATGCCCGGAGGGCTTACCCGTGTTGCCCGCGAAAAAGATAATTTTATCGTTTCCAATCAAGCCGGTGGAATTAGCAAGGACACTTGGGTATTAGCCTCCGAACCTGATAAGCCGGTCAGTTTATGGGCCCAACCAAGCCGTAACCAATTGATTGACGCGGTTACCGAACCGCTGACCAGCCGCGCTGCGGACAATCTCTTTTGGGTTGGCCGACACCTTGAACGCATTGAGGTTTCAACCCGGCTGTTACGGACAGTATCGCTAAAATTAAGGGAAACACTGGAATTTAAAGACCCTTTTGACAACGAATGCCTTAAGATATTGCTATATGCCCTCACCCAGGTCACCAGCACTTATCCTGGCTTTATAAATGCGCAACTCCTGCAATTACCTGAGACCGAGTTGCTCTCATTGGCTAAAGATAGCCATCGCAAAGGTTCACTGGCGGCGAATATCCAAGCCTTTGTGCGAGCTGCATTCAGTACCCGCGACCTTTGGTCACATGACACCTGGCGCAGTGTCGATAATATTCAACGCCGATGGCAACAACGGGTCATCAATAATGAAATCAATCTCGAACAGTTGCAGAATCATCTGGATGATTTGCTTACCGGCATCGTCGCTTTTACCGGTTTAACCAGTGAGAGCATGACCCGTGAAGCCGCCTGGCTGATACTGGATAGTGGGCGACGATTGGAACGTGCGCTGGGGCTTATTGCTTTGCTCCGGTCAACGTTGGCGCTAAGGCATGATGATGCCCTGCAAAGCCAGGTGCTTGAAGCGGTCCTGGTGTCAACTGACAGTTTAACTATTTATCAGCGCCGTTACCGGTCTTTTATCCAGCTACCGATGGTACTGGCATTACTGTTATTGGATGAAACCCATCCCCGCTCGCTCGCTTACCAACTAAATCAGCTATCTATCCAGGTGGGCGACTTGCCACATGGAAAAAACAAAGGCCACCTCAGTGAAGAGGAACGGTTAATTTTAAAAGCTTACACTGACTTACGCTTGTGCAATGTGCTTGAATTAACCCAGATTAATGGCAATGAAGGTATCTATGCTAGTTTAGACCGCATACTATCGAGTACGGGTAATTTGTTACGGAGGCTTGCAGAAGTTATTGCAGAGGCCTATTTCAGCCACTCCCAGACTTCACGACTGATGATACTCAATGCCCCCGAGGACGAACTGTGAAATACCGCATTACCCATACCACACTCTATTCCTACAGCCAGTCGGTAGGCTTGTGCCAGAATGAGGCCAGATTGCAACCCCGCAACTTTTGGCGGCAGCACTGTGACTACAACCGCTTGGACATTAATCCAACACCAATGGATTTCCATGAGCGGATTGATTTTTTTGGCAATCGCGTGGCCTATTTCGCTATCCAGCAGCCCCATACGCAACTGAGTGTCACCGCTGTCAGTGAAGTGACGATATTCCCCAAACAAAATACGCTGGATTTGTTTAACCAGATGACCTGGGAGCAGGTACGCAGCCAGTTACAAGAAACACCGGTTCAGGGGCAGGCGCAAAGCCAACAGGGCCAAATGCAGCAACAAAACCAGGATCAGTCCCTTGAAATACTGGATGCCCGGCAATACGTCCTTGACTCGCCGATGGTGGCCATTACACCTGAACTTGCTGACTATGCACTGAGTTCATTCCTGCCCAATCGTGCGCTGGTGGATGTCGTACACGACTTAATGCAGCGCATCCACAAGGATTTCACCTATGACCCGACCTTTACCACGATTGCCACCCCCTTGTCCGAGGTACTCAACTTTCGCAGGGGGGTTTGCCAGGATTTTGCACACTTGGCTATCGGTTGTTTGCGTGCCTATGGCATGGCCGCACGCTACATCAGTGGTTATGTTGAAACATTACCGACACCCGGCCAGCAGCGCCTAGTAGGTGCAGATGCCTCACATGCTTGGTTTTCAGTCTACATTCCCACTATTGGCTGGCTGGATTTTGACCCGACCAATAACACCGTCCCGCTCGACCAGCATGTCACGTTGGCCTGGGGGCGCGATTACTCGGATGTGACGCCGCTTAAAGGCATTGCTTTCGGTGGCGGCCAGCATTCGCTGTCGGTGTCGGTGGATGTATTCAGATTGGAATAAGGCTAAATGCACAAGGCGAAAAACTATCCCCATGAAATTGAACGTTAGTTGTAATCTCCATTTTCAAGTCATTGAAGAGACTGCTTTAATTTTTATGCTGCGCCCTTTCAGGGGTGTCCAGCAATGGATTAACCGCGAGGTTTATACGATTAACCCTGCTATCCAGATGATAGAAAGTGCCGACAGCTTTGGTAATTCGTGCCAGCACCTGCTTGCACCTGTCGGAAATTTTTTGATCCAAACCTCGGCTGAGGCCATGGTTGCTGACAGTATTGACGCTGCTCCGGGGGCTTGTTTTGTTGAAATCCTGCATCTTCCTAGTAAAGTGCTGCCCTTTCTGTTGCCCAGCCGTTATTGCGAATCTGACCGGTTTGGCGATCTTGCCCGAAAAATCACCGTTGATGCCTTGCCGGGCTATGACCAAGTCAGCAAAATTACGGATTGGGTTCGGTGTTCTATCCAGTATTTACCGGGTTCCAGTGAATTCCCGCTATCGGCTGTAGAAGTACATCTCCGTGGCAATGGTGTGTGCAGGGACCTTGCCCAACTCGCCATAGCGCTTTGCCGCAGCATCAGCATACCTGCACGGCTGGTGGTGGGTTACTTGCACAACCTGCAACCGATGGATTTACATGCCTGGTTTGAGGCCTATATTGGGGGTCGGTGGTATACATTTGACCCCACCCAAAGCGACTTACGTGGCGGCAGGGTGATTATTGCTTTTGGGCGCGATGCCGCGGATGTTTCCATTTTTCATCAGTTCGGTTCAGGCTGTGTAATGAACAACATGGACGTTCAGGTTGATTTATTGGATAATTCGGTCTCCATAAGGCGATAACAACTACAGCTAAACGTCCATGACTTATTGTATTGCAGCATCTATTAACGAAGGCCTTATCCTGGTTTCTGATTCAAGGACCAATGCCGGTATTGATAATGTCAGCAACCATAGCAAAATGCATGCGTTTGCTACCGCCAATGACCGTAAAATTGTTTTATTGTGTGCAGGCAACCTTGCGACGACGCAAGCGGTATTAGAACAATTGCATCGCGATAAAATTAAGAATGCCCTAATCAATTTAAATAGCGTGGAATGTTTATCCGAGGCTGCGGCCTATTTAGGGCATGTGAGCCAGGACAAACAAAAACAACATGTGAGTGGCGAAGGACAATCTGCGTTTAACCCATCGGCAAGTTTTATTTTAGCCGGTCAAATTGGCACTGAACCGCATGGCGCGTATATGGTTTATGCGGAAGGCAACAGCATCACGACTTCCGCCAACACGCCTTTTTTGCAAATTGGCGAAAGCAAATACGGTAAGCCCATACTGGACCGGTTCCTAAAATTGCATACGTCAATAGACGAAGCGGCGCGTTGTTGCCTAGTTTCTATGGACTCCACCATTCGAAGCAATGCGAGTGTCGGGCCGCCGGTTGAAATGCTTATCTACCGCAAAGACAGCTTTAGCCTGGATGAATATTACTGTTTTGACGACGATGATAATTATTTGCTGCAATTGAGGCGTAGTTGGGAAGCGAAGCTGCGCGAGGCGGTAGCCGCTTTACCTGGCTTAACTAAGGAGTCCGTTAAAACTATGCAAGTTACTTTGTAGACAGTTAAGGTAACCTCTAAAAATTCAAAAAACCCCTTCTCCCTTTGGGATGCCTACATGGACAGATATTTGCTCCTGCAATATCTGCATTCACCACATCCATGTGGATTATGTAGGTAGTAGGGCACCAACAGTAGGCGCT
>JAYVGW010000163.1:0-9565 GCA_043771735.1 Methyloglobulus sp. | reverse complement strand
CTAGTCGCCATAGCGATTATTTTGGCATCAGGTGTCGTGGCTATGCAAAAATTCAATGAAGCAAAAATGCCGGAAAATAAATCCGTTGCCTGGTACATGGCTAACCCACAAGAAGCCCTCGCAAAAAATAAAGAGTGCTACGACAATCCGCAATTAAAAACAACGGAAAACTGCCGCTACTCTTTAGAGGCATTGGAAATTACTCATAAAGGCCCAAACTCTTGAGCTGAAACAATAATCGTAGCTTTGGGAGTGGCCTCGCTATAGCAAACCGTCACCTCCTTCAAAGTTGGGTTATCACCCATAAGTTAGCATCCTTCCTCTCTAATGCGGATTATCGGGCACGCCCCTTGGTCCGCATCTTTTTCAGGAAGTTATTGCAACGCAAGACAGCGGCTTTTTTGATTGCTAAAGACAACCAGCAAGCCGATTGAGCCGGAAACTGATGTAAAAACTAATCCAGCCTAATAGGCAGATAACCCTGCCACAACAAAAAGACGGCGCGACATGCCTAGAAGCTAGGTAAGCGCGAAATCCTTATAAGATTAGTGTTGTTGAGCGGATTCTAAACAATATCCAGGCATTTACCCCTGGTGATTTTCAACTAGATAAAACCCAAACGCAAAAAATGAAGAAAACCACTACAAACAACCTTGCTCCATTCCAAAAACTTCAACATGTGGGCGTTATCGGCGGCTATTTACGCCATGGCAAAATAATTGCCCTGCTGCCACTATGTTTTGCACCCGCCATGTTGTTAGCTGACGACGATAAGGCCAAGCAATCCGATGCCACCGTAATACTGGAACCCGTCGTGGTCACCGGCCAATACCCAGCGGTCAATTCCCTGAACACCTCGGAGCTGGATGCCGACGATATAATTAGTAAACGGGCTGCGGTGAGCGACACGGCACAACTGCTGGAAGACATACCGGGCATAAGCCTTTATGGCGCGGGCGGCGTGTCCAGCCTTCCGGTCATGCACGGCTTGAACGACGACCGCGTCAAGGTAGTAGTCAACGGCATGTCGATTACCTCGGCGTGCGCCAATCACATGAATCCGCCCCTGGCTTACATCGACCGCAGCAATGTCGGCAAAATCACCGCGATGACCGGCATCACCCCAGTGAGCATGGGCGGCGACAGCATTGGCGGCACCATCGTCGTCGATTCTCCGTCACCGGTTTTTGCCGAACCCGGCAAGGATATTTTGCTGGACGGCAGTTTCTCATCATTTTACCGCAGTAATGGCGACGCGTTCGGCGGCAGCATGGCGGCAGGTGTCGCCAACCAAAACGCACGGCTGGACTATACCGGCTCGCATACGGAACGCCGGAATTATCGCGACGGCAATGGCAATGCAGTGCAATCCAGTGCGTACGAAAACCAAAACCACGCCGCCGCCCTGTCTTTTAAGCATGACGACCATTTGCTCGTGATCAGGGGCGGCCAGCAGCAGATACCGTTCCAAGGCTTTCCAAACCAACGCATGGACTTGACCAACAACGACAGCATTTTCGGCAACGTCCAGTACAAGGGCGGCTTTGGCTGGGGCAAGCTGGACAGCAAGTTTTACATTGAAAGCACCCAGCACAGCATGAACATCGGCGAAGACAAGCAGAAACAGGCCTTTGCCCCGCCCAACAACCTCATGCCCATGGAAACCCGTGGCAGGAACCTGGGCTACAAAATCCAGGCGGAAATCCCGCTGTCAAAACGCGACACGCTGCGGGTCGGCAACGAATATCATCACAGCAGGATCAACGATTATTGGCCGCCCGTGCACACCAACACCACCGGCCCTGTCCCTGCCGGTATGTATTGGATGATGGCACCGAAAAACTACCTCAACATCAACAAGGGCGAGCGTGAAAGGATAGGCACCTTTGCCGAATGGGAAGCCGACTGGTCGCCGCAGTGGCGGACCTCGCTGGGTTTGCGTTATGACCACACCAACACCGATACGGGGGACGTGCAACCTTACAACCCCGACCTATTGGGCGGCGCAAGGGCGGCCGGTGCCGGTTTGAATCTCAAGGCGGCTAACGAGTTCAATGCCCAAGACCGCGAGCGCAACACCGACACGTTTGATGTCACCGCCTTGGTGCAATACACCCCTAGCGACATGAGCCAGTATGAGTTTGGCTATGCCAGGAAAAACCGCGCCCCTAACCTGTACGAACGCTACACCTGGGGCAGGCGCAACATGGACATGGCGATGAATGGCTGGTTTGGAGACGGCAACGGTTATATCGGCAATATAGACCTGGAACCGGAAACCGCGCACACCGTCAGTTTCACCGCTTCTTTCGTCGAGCCTAAGCAGGCGCTTTGGGACATCAAGGCCACCCCGTATTTCACTTATGTGGAAAACTTTATCGACGCAGACCGTTGCCCAGTATCCCTGGGGGGAGGCTGCGCCGTTCCGGGCAACCAAACCGCCACCGACCAATTCGTTTACCTGCAATACGGCAACCATGATGCGCGGCTCTGGGGTGTCGATGTCTCCGGCAAGGCGACAATCTATAAGGACAAAACGTTTGGCGACATCACTACGCGCGGCGTAATGAGCTATGTGCGCGGCGAACGCATGGACGGCGGCAACCTGTACCACATGATGCCGTTCAACGCCAAACTCAGCCTGGACCATAAGCTCGGCGGCTGGCAAAGCGCTTTGGAGATGCAGTTTGTTGACAGGAAAGACGATGTGCAAGCCATCAGGAACGAGACCGAAACCCCGGCGTACATCCTGCTCAATGCCCGTACCAGCTACACCTGGGAACAGGTGCGCTTCGACGTGGGATTGGACAACGTGCTGGACAAGCAATATTTCCAGCCGTTGGCGGGTGCTTACCTGGGCGACCGCTTTGGCATGAACCCGACCGGCGACCCTGCAACCAGCGTCCCTTACGGTAGGAATGTCGCTGGCATGGGCCGTTCGGTTTATGTGGGCATGAACGTCAAGTTTTAAGGGTTTGACTGCAAGTATCTTAAGGTCGTTGGTCTTGTAATACCAATCCCAATAAATTGTTATTTGAACACCCTCATCCTAACCTTCTCCCCCTGGAGAAGGAACAATATGAGAACTTATTGGGATTGGTATAACACCAGGCAACGGCCTTTTTGATTACCAAAGATAACCATCAAACCGATTGGACCAAAAACTGATGTATAAAACCAATACAGTCATCGTTTATGCAGTCTTTATTGTTTGCATGATTTTGCGACCAGTGGCGGCCTTGGCTGCCACTGAAGGGACGAGCAATGCTATCCAGACCAGCCAACCCAGCGTCCACATAGCCCTGTCCGGGCAAAAAGACAGCGCTATACGCCTTGAAGCAAGACAAGCGCCGTTAGGTCAAGTGCTTAAAGAAATCACCGCAAAAACCGGTGCCATTATCCATTACTCCGTCTTGCCACAAGAACCTGTGACCGCCACCTGTGTGGGCGCAAACGTCAAGCAAGTCATGGAATGCCTGCTGGGTTCGCGAGTTGACCGCATATACCGTAAACCACCCAAACTGGCGAGACCAAAAGCCAATATTTTTGCCGCAAACGCCAAAATCCAGCCGGAAGAAATCTGGTTGTTAGGCAGCCATTTCGGGGATGCCGTAAACACTATGCAATGTACGCTGGACGGCAGCTTGAAAACCGTCAGCACCGCCGAAAACAACCAAAACTCCAACACGGCGGTAATCCGCATGGCACAGATTAACAACGACCCGCGTTTTGCCGAATTGCGGAAACAAGCCCTGTCCCTGTTGGCTGCACAAGGCAAAACGGGTGACACTGCAACCGATGACGAGGTTGTAGAAACATTGCACCAAGCCTTGGCCGACCAAGACCCCGAAGTTAGGGCGCAAGCGGTATTTGGGCTAAGTCAACAAGACAGCGGCAACACCAATGCCTTACACGATGCCCTGCAAGACAACAACGCCGATGTCAGGCTGATGGCGGTGGACGGTGCCAATGGCGGCGATCCCCAAACGCAAGCCATCTTGAATGAAGCGCTTAATGACAGCGATGCGACGGTCAGGGCGGCGGCGAGTTACAAACTGGGGATTGAATTCAGTGAGCCGGAAAATAATTGACACAAAAAGGGTTTGTAGGCTTTGACGACAATGTGCCAAAGCCTACGAAGCGGTTGCCAAGGCTGGCAACCGTTACCTGCCAGGATGCTGACACATCCCAGCAGACAAAGGGAAAGCGGATAAAACCGCTAAAACATCGGTGGCAACTTTTACGAGAGCTTAACCACCATTTTTTATTATCACGCCGTTGAAACGGCAAGGAAATTTTACTATGAGAACCAAATTAACTGTACTGGCATTTTCATTATCAGCCGTCATGGCTACTTCTGCGTTTGCGGGGGATATTAAGCCGTTGCATGGGGGATTTACAGGGGATTTAACTAGCGGCTTTCCGAAGAAAGACAAGTTAAAAGGAGTCTGTCCAACCGGTACATCTCCAGCGGTCGCTTCTGTAAAAGCTCGTGTTAAGGATCGGGCACCAGTTCAAACACCTGTGGTAAGGGTAATTGTAAGAAAACTTAGCACAAATAGTTGTGCTTCTTCTGTTGCTGCATCTGGTTTGCTCCAGTCAGATACTGTGGATGGAGATGCAACATTCAGCGGTGTTTCATCTGTTGCGGCTGTGAATGGTACACCGTTCATGATCGAAGTTGATAAAACCTCTACTACAAGTAACGCAGCCGAGTTATATGAACTCGACTACCACTGCGAAAACGGAACTTTGGACCATCCAGTTCCGGCATTGACATATTGCCAAAACCAATAAGGCAGTCTGTTCTTTGGGTATTGCAAGCTATCAGCCGCAAGGCTGATAGCTTGTTTCAATATTGTTATTTACCAGGTGTTATCTAAAAGTCTAAGACAGAAGCTAATGAACAAGAATAAAGCTAACTCTCTATATGCCTTAACCGCAGCAGCCCTTGTGTTGCCGGGATTGATGCCAAATTTGGCAAAAGCCGCTGACGAAGACAGCGTGGACTTTCAATACAGCCACTACCAGGAAGGTAAGCGAGATATTTTTGGACTGACAACTAACAATTTTTCAGTCTCCCCATCTCAACAGACTAAGCTTCCGCAAAATCTCAACCCGATTGAGGTGGACAGCCTTCACGGCAGTGGGCGCTTTACGTTAACTGATCGGGTTAAATTTGCTTTCAATTACACGCAAGACACTTGGTCTGGGGCAACCCCTTTGGGTACGGTCCCTGTGGCAAGCGGCGGAAATCATCCCAAGTACAAAGTTGACAAGCAATTCAATATTACAAGCATATCTGGGGCTTCCCCTGTAACAAGATCTGGAATAGGTCTTGGTTATCCTTTTATAGATAGGAAATTAAAGAATTTTTTCAATGCAATATCTGATCCCAACACAGGTGATAGTCTCCCTGGACAAAAGAATAACAAGCTAACCCATGTTTTATCCTACGCCTCACCCGAAACCCGTAAGCAGGGTGATTTTAAACTCAGTTACGAATGGGACGAGGCGGGGCTGGATGTCGGCGGGGGGGTTTCAATTGAAAACGATTACGAATCTCGATTTGGAAGTTTAGGCGGACACTTCGATTTTAACCAAAAACAGACCGCTTTCAATTGGGGTGTCAGCTATACCAATAGCGACACCAATGCGACGCTTGATCCAGACGGCCTTAACTTTACTGATACGTTAGCTTATGACGATTCGTATTATGAAGGCGTTTACGACAGTGATGGAAACCAAACTGGTGTTAAAGAAACTTTCCAGAAACCTAAAGTTGAAGCTGGCAGGGTTGATAACACCTGGAAGTTCGATAAAAATACTGGCGCCGCTCTTACTAATGCCTTACTTCGTGGCAGCCGCCAGGATTGGGGCAGCCAACTGGGCTTGACCCAAGTTTTAAGTAAGAATGCCTTACTGGATTTAGGCTTCGGTTATACCCGCAGCACTGGTTATTTAGGTAACCCTTATAAAAATGTTTACGTGAATAATGCTACATTTAAACCGGGTGCTGAACTAGGCAGTGTAAGTAGCTATACCACTTTAGAAATCCGCCCAGACGAACGCAACCTGTTCAATTGGCATTTGGGTTATAGCCAGTTTGTTGAACCCTTAGATGCCGCCCTGCATTTCAATTACAGCTTTGCCCATGACGACTGGGGCATTAATGCCCATACTTTTGAAGCCGATTGGGTACAGCCATTAGGCACAGGCTGGACGGTTACTCCTCGCATTCGCTATTATTCGCAATCAGCGGCGGATTTTTATGCCCCTTTTATTACTGGAGCCATTGAGGAGGGGGTATACGACCCAGATACAAGTGAAGAAATTACGCCGCCTAAGACTTTAAAAGAATTGCCCGAACATTACTCCAGCGACCAACGCCTATCCGGCTTCGGCACACTAAGCGGTGGGGTGACGGTTAACAAACAATTTACCAAGGGCGTAAGCCTTGAGACTGGCTTTGAATATTACACCCATCAGGGCGGCCTTAAAATTGGCGGCGGCGGCGAGCAGGATTTCGCCGATTTCGACTACTGGGTCGCCAATGCCGCGCTCAAAGTTAACTTGGGCGCGTTAAACTCAGGCGGCAGTAGCCATGATGGACATGGGGGGCATCACCATCATCATTCCAATGCCCCTGCCGGGGTGATGTTTGACCATGCTTTGCCAAAATCCGGCGACTTTATGGTCGGCTACCGCTATATGCGTAGCGAGCAGGCGGGCAACTTATTGTTTGGCAGTAATCCGGTGGGTATCGGTTCTGCCCGTGCCAATGGTTGTGGCGGCAAGGAGTGCGCGGTAACACCGGACTTTATGTCCATGAACATGCACATGCTGGACTTGATGTACGCGCCCACCGATTGGCTGACTTTGATGCTGATGCCGCAGTGGATGGACATGGAAATGACCATGACACCGAACCCCAATGTGCAGTTGACGGGTGGCCATAGTGGTCACGCCAGCATCCACGACCACGAAACCGGCGGTATCGGCGATACCGGCATGTATGCCTTGTTTAAAGTTTTTGATAATTCTCACCATCACCTAACCTTAAGTTTGGGTGGCACTGCACCCACGGGCGATGTCGATATTACCTTACGTAAAACCGGCATGGTTCCCGTCTATAACGAACGCATCCATTATGGCATGCAGCTTGGCAGTGGCACTTGGGATTTCAAGCCGACGTTGACCTATGCCGGTGAAGCGGAAAAATTCTCCTGGGGCGCACAAGCGGGTGGCACATTACGGCTGGAAGGCCGCAACGAATCCGGCTTTGCCTTCGGCGATATATTCCAAGGCAGTGCGTGGGGTGGCTATCAATGGACCAACTGGCTGGCGACTACCGTGCGCGGCGTGTACACCTGGCAAGATAGGGTTCATGGCGCATATCCAGCCAGTAAAGAAATCGATCCCTTCACGCAGTTGCCCTTTGTCCCCCAGCATATTGGCACATTCGATCAGCCCGGCAACTACGGCGGCCAATTTGTGGATTTGGGCTTAGGGATCAATATCACCGCCCCCAACGGTGCATTTGCGGGTAACAGCGTCAAATTCGAGTGGCTGCAACCCCTGCATACCGACTACAACGGCTACCAGCTTGACCGCGACGGAGCGCTTTCTGTTACCTGGAGCTATGGGTTTTAATTTTAGTTAGGATTCTCTATGTCAGTTTGTTTTAAATCTACTTTTCGGTGTTTTGGCAAGACGGGTTTGGTGTATCTGGGTCTATCGAGCAGATATTTGAGCCTATTTGCCTTGAGTTTTGCCTTATCTGCACAAGCCACACCTACTTTGGAGTTTGTCCCCAACCAACTCATCGTGCAATATCGGCCTGCAATTAATGGCGAGCAAATTTCAGAAGCTGCCCAAGCCCAGAACATGCGTTCCAGCCGCAAGCTAACTTTGCTTGCACAACGGCAACGCAAGGACGGTAAGGGTGAATTGGCTGTAATCCAACTGGCTACGTCCATGAAGTCAAGCAAGGAGTTGGTGGACACGATTGCCCAACTACAACAAGACCCAGCTGTCGAATATGCCGAACCCAACTGGATTTACCATAAACTGGATACCGGCGTTAGTTATAGACATGGCCTTGGCAAACCCGATCAACATCACTGGGTTAACTTCCCCAATGACAGCTATTACCGCAACGGCGAATCCTGGGGCATGTACGGTGATAAAACCCTGCCTGCTAACCCTTACGGCTCGCAGGCAGGGGAGGCCTGGATTGAGAAACACAAGCCTATTGACTGTAGCGATGTTTATATCGGCGTGATTGACGAAGGCATCATGAAACAGCATCCCGATTTAAAAGATAGTGTGTGGGTTAACCGTTTTGATCCCGTTGACGGTATCGACAATGACGGCAACGGCTATGTGGACGACAGTAATGGCTGGGATTTCAACCATGACGACCACAGCATCTACGATAAGTTTGAAGATTTTCACGGTACCCACGTGGCAGGAATACTATCAGCAGCAGGCAACAACGGCATAGGCATTGCCGGGGTGTGCTGGAAGGCGAAACTGATTGCTGCCAAGTTCCTGGGGCCAGACGGCGGCGATACGGTCAATGCCATCAGAGCTATTGACTACATCACCGACCTGAAAGCCCGCCACGGCTTGAATGTTGTCGCCACTAACAATTCCTGGGGCGGAGGCGGCTATTCCAGGGCACTGGTCGATGCGATAAAACGCGCGGAAGCGCAAAACATCCTGTTCGTTGCCGCAGCAGGAAACGATGGCATCGATAACGATGAGGTTCCGCTGTATCCGGCCAGTTATGCCAACAACAATATTATTTCGGTGGCGGCGCTAATGCAGGACGGCCTGATTTGGGGCGGTTCAAACTTCGGTTATCGCAGTGTAGACATTGCCGCGCCCGGCGACGGCATTATTTCAACCGTGCCGGACTTCGACGGCAAGCCAGGCTATGCCTACGATGGCGGTACTTCAATGGCTGCGCCGTTTGTCACCGGTGCCATTGCCCGCTATGCAGTTAGGTATCCTCATGGGCAGTCTATCACCTTGAAACAAGCTGTATTGGGAGGTGCCAAACAAACTGACAGCTTGTTCGGTTTGACTGCAACAGGGGGTAGGCTGGATATAAGCCGAATGCTTGAGCTTGTGCGTAAGCCCAGAAAAAAATCTGCCCCGACTAAACAACTAACAACCCCGCATCCCTAAACAAACTTTTCCCTCAAACTTAACATAAGGAATCAGCGATGAAAATTATTCCACATTTTCTGTTAATTACTATCGGATTACTTGCCTTGGCGGCCTGCGCACCCGTGCAACCCTGGGAACGCGGCAACCTTGCCAAGCCGCAGATGGCCTTAGACCCACACCCTTTGCAAAGTGCCTTACGCGGACATAACTACGGCAGCCGGGAAGCGGCGGCGGGTGGTAATGCCGCACAAGGGGGCGGTTGTGGGTGTTACTAAAAACCCTGCCAGGACGGGTATCGCATGATTTTTAGCCATGTTTGCTTGCGAATTAGCGGGGTGGCACCACAAGAAACCACAACTGGGATGGCGTGTCAAAAAACGTACTGTTT
>JAYVGW010000162.1:0-3475 GCA_043771735.1 Methyloglobulus sp. | reverse complement strand
CTAACCTGACCGGCGAACTGAGCATGGGCCTCTCAGTCCGATTTATGGGTATCAATCACAAAGCGATCGCCTCTTATCTCATCTCGCTGTATTGCTCGCTGGCGGTGCTGACTGATGATGCGCTCGGGGTGCTCGAGAATGTCGAAGTGGGCAAATATCATGAATACAAGTGAATTTGATCAATCCAATCCAGCGCAACATGGTTTTACTGAAAATTCAGGTACTTCATCGCTGCCCGATGTAGATCAACTGACTAAACTTGCCAATGAGTTATTTACAGCTTTGCCCTGCGATGGTTCGAGACTGGGTATTGCCGCTTCGGCAGTGCCGGGTGAATATACTTCATCCTTGGCCGGCTTTGATAAATCCGAGGTAACAGGTATTCCATCACTGGGTTTTGGTCTGCCAGGAGAGGCTGAGTTGCGGCAGTTATTCGCGCCGCGCAAGCCGTCATTCGAGAGCGTCCCTGACAGTCTTGATACGGGGCCCGTTTTGGGTAATCCGACTTCAGCTACAACGTACGGTTCAACATCGCCTTTGGTAGGTCTGGACAAAGCCGTGCTGGCGGGTATTTTACCGCACGACTTTGGACTGCCTGGAGAAGCTGAATTGCAAAAGTTACTGGTTACACGTCCGCCTTCCGGAAGCTACCTTCCCGGAAGTATTGATGCCAGTTCAATTCCTGCCATTCCGTCTTCGGTGGCGGCACACGAATTGACTGCTGAATCGCTGGCGGATAGCGACAAATCAGCGGAAGCAGGTATTTCACCTCAGGCTTATGAAGCGGAATTGCAAAAACTTTTCGCTGCAAATTCAGCGGCTACCGGGAGCATTCCGAAAAGTGCGAGTGCGGGGGGCAGTTCGATTCCCGGCATTCCCACTTCGACGGCAACGCCCGGTTTGACCGGTTCCCTGGCTGATTTGGATGCTTCATTGATAGCTGGTCTTTCACCCGAGGCCTATGGGTTGCCGGGCGAAGCTGAGTTGCATAAGCTTTTCGCTCCGTTTTCTGCGCCTTCCGGAAGTATTCCAACAAGCGCAGAGTTGGGTTCATCATTTTATTTTCTTGATGAATTGAAAAGCGGTGGATTTAATGCGCAAGCACCGGCTCTTGGTTCTGCTTATCCACCTTTTGACGTCCACGCTGTACGTCGTGATTTTCCGATTTTAAAAGAACGTGTCAACGGTTACCCGTTAGCCTGGTTTGATAACGCGGCGACGACCCAAAAGCCGCAAGTGGTGATTGACCGGGTTTCGTACTTCTATGAGCACGAGAATTCCAACATTCACCGCGCTGCGCATGAACTGGCGGCGCGGGCGACCGATGCGTATGAAAAAGCACGTGATACTGTTGCGCGGTTTCTAAATGCGCCTTCCTCGGAAGATATTATTTTTGTCCGTGGTACCACTGAGGCCATCAATCTGGTTGCGCAAAGCTGGGGACGACAAAACATCGTTGCGGGTGATGAGATTGTCATCACCTGGCTGGAACATCACGCCAATATCATACCGTGGCAACAACTGTGCGAAGTTACCGGGGCAAAGTTACGCATAGCGCCGGTTGATGATAGCGGCCAAGTGTTACTCGGCGACTATCAGAAATTGCTGAATTCACACACCAGACTGGTAGCGTTTACGCAGGTATCCAACGCTCTCGGTACAGTCACGCCAGCGCAGGAAATGATTGCAATGGCGCATCGCGTTGGTGCGCGGGTTTTGCTGGATGGCGCCCAGTCTGTTTCGCACTTGCCTGTCGATGTGCAAGCGCTTGATTCCGACTGGTTTGTATTTTCCGGGCACAAGATATTCGGTCCAACCGGTATTGGCGCTGTATACGGCAAGGCAGAGTTGCTTGAGTCCATGCCGCCGTGGCAAGGCGGCGGCAACATGATCGATGACGTGACGTTTGAAAAAACCACCTTCCAGCCTGCACCGGCGCGCTTTGAAGCCGGTACCGGCAATATTGCGGATGCCGTAGGATTGGGGGCGGCTTTGGAATACCTGACAAAAATCGGCATTCATAATGTGGCGCGTTATGAGCATGAGTTGCTGGTTTACGGAATGGAGGCGCTTAAGAGCATCCCCGGCTTGCGTTTGATCGGCACGGCGGCGGAAAAAACCAGCGTGTTATCGTTTGTGCTGGCGGGACACAGCAACCAGGATATTGGTGTCGCATTAAACCGCGTTGGCATTGCCGTACGCACAGGCCACCATTGTGCACAGCCTATCTTGCGCCGTTTTGGTCTGGAAAGCACCGTACGTCCTTCACTGGCGTTCTACAATACCTATGAAGAAATTGATCGGCTGGTCAGTACTGTTAAACGGATTCAGGGAGGTAAAATAATTTAATCCGTTTGGCATGTGCGACGATCCTATTATTGCTTCCGGGCTCATACGTCCGTCCGCGCTCGCTTTTATGCACATGTTCTGTAGGTTGGGCAACAGCTTTATCGTTGCCCAACATTCCGATGTCCTGCGATGGAAACATTTGAAATCTATTGTCATATTTAGAACTAAGCGTTGGAGGTATTCTATGGGATTTTTATATCAATGGCATGATGAAGCGGCTTATTGTCCAGTGGATAAACAGATGAGTGCAGCGGTAATAATCGACATAGTTGAATCGGATATCAAGTCTTTTCAGGTATCATCAATATGAAGTCAAAAGTTATCATCATCGGCGGTGGTCTTTCAGGCGCTTTGGCGGCCATGCAGCTCGCACAATTTCCGGGAGGTCCCGAAGTACTGATAATTGAAAAAAAATCCGGAGTTGCTGGGTCGCGGCGTTGCCTACCAGTATGATTTTACCCATCAACCCTTGAATGTCGTCGCCGGTGGAATGAGTCTGTTTCCAGACAGGCCGATGGATTTTGTAGAGTGGCTGGAATCTAATCATTTTAAGTATAACCATCTCATTGAAAAAGTTTCGCCACAGGAATTCATCCCAAGAAAAATTTTCGGCGATTACATTCTCGAAAACCTGGAAAGGGTTCAACAGGAGGCTGCGGGCAGGCTACAGATCCGCATTGATGAAGCCATTTCCATTCTGGATTTTGGCACGCGAAAAACGGTTGTCCTTGCTTCCGGCAACGCATTACATGCCGATCATGTCATACTTGCCCTTGGCAATTTTCCGCCAGCCGATCTTTTTCTTCAGGACAACCCTGTACAAAATGACCTGCGTTATTATGCCAGTCCATGGTCTGACAAGGTTTACAGTCATATTGCAGGGGATGAAGATATTCTTCTTGTCGGCTCGGGGCTTACTGCGGTAGATATTGTGCTTGGACTGATCCTGAGAAAGTTCAAGGGAAAAGTCACCATGCTTTCCAGGCGAGGACGTTTTCCTTTGCCGCATGATTTGTCGCATCCACCTTTCCAGATTTTGGAACCGGAAATTAAACACCCGCGAAAAATGCTGCTTTGGATTCGTGATTTGATCAGGAATAATCCCGAAATTCCATGGCCTTCAGTG
>JAYVGW010000161.1:0-5323 GCA_043771735.1 Methyloglobulus sp. | reverse complement strand
TTGTACTCCTGTTAGAAATAAAACATTAGATTATTGCAAAGACAGTTATGGCCTTGCCTTTTAGGGCAACCACATCACTTAATGCTGTGGCCCATTAGCCCCAAGACACCCACAACGATCAAATAGATGGCCACAAAATAATTTAAGAACCGTGGCACCAGTAAAATTAATATCCCTACCACAAGCGCTAGCAGGGGTTCGATTGCTATATTCATCAAGTTCTCCTTAAATGGTAAGCAGTTCAGGGTTAGTTTAAAGTCAAGATCGGATGCCGTCTGTGCGGTATAGAACACAAGGTTACTGCCAACGAAAAATAACCCTTAAATTCTTGCTAGTTGATGCGAGGGACGATTTTTAATTACCAGAAAGGTACTGAAAATCATCCCGCAAGCATAAGCCTTGTTTTAGAAGTGGTAATGCGCTCCTAAACCGACATATGTAATGGTCAACTAAAACTGCCCACTAGGCGAGTGGCCGTTATAGTATTCAACAGCGGCATAACCGGCAATGTAAGTGTCATCAGCAGTCGTGGCTTGGGCAATAGATGTAGACGACATAATGCCCAAGGCAGCTATCACCCGTAAAGCAACCATTATTTTTTGCCCGATTCAGCAACGCTTACAGTCAGGTTAGTTTCCACTGCTTTTACATTCTCCTGGCCTCGTGCGACTTCTATGGCTTTGGCGATGTTTTGCTCGGTATCAACTGTGCCGCTCAGCTTCACCACGCCTTTGACTGTGGTTACATCAATATGGGATGCGCTTAGCCAAGAACTGCCCAAGATCGCTGCCTTAACTTTTGCGGTAATAACCGAGTCATCGATGTATTCTCCCACTGTTCCAGGCTTATCGGATGTCGAATCCTTAATATCCTCTAGCTTTTCCTCAGTGTTTTCTTCTATTTGCTCAACCTTTTTCTCTGCCTGCTCAGCATTTTCATCAACTTTATCTTCAGCTTTCTCTAATGATTCTTTAGAAGCCTCGGTAGACCGATCAATGCTGTCTTTCGCTTGTTCGGCATTCTGCTCCACTGAATCCTTTAAGCCTTCAAGTTGCTTATCGGCAGTTTTACTGGATTGTTCAATCGTTTTTTCGGCATTATCCGCTGCACGATCAATTCTTTGCCCTGCCTTTTCTGATGAGCCATCGGGACAACCCGCCAGTCCTAGAATGGCTGATAAACAGGACATCACAAGAACTTTCTTAGCTATAATTTTTTGTTTGGTTTCATCTGTCGTTTTCATGGGATATTCCTTTTGTTAAGTGTTTTAAAAGTGCGTCAAGTCTCAGGGCAGCTCTCCAGCTTTAAAAAATATCGGAGGTAAAGCCCCTCTATTTTGAAATCACAACGCAATGGACTGGACACCCGGCTGTACTTTAGTAGTAAGCCCAGGCAGTGTCTGTACGGTATCGTACATAAAATTGCAGGCAGGTCATTGTGAGATGGAGAAGGCAAATAAATAAAACCCGCTTTTGAAGGCGGATTTTATCAAATTCTTTGTAAACCATCTGGCTTTTAGCCGAACATTGCCATTTCCCTAGCGCCTTAAGGGCCCCAAACCAGCTCAACACGGCGGTTTTGTTGCCGGCCTTCTTCTGTGCTGTTGTCAGCAATTGGCATGTCTTCACCGTAACCGTGGGCAGACAGCCTGTTGGTTACACCTTTCATGCTGAGGTAATCAACAACGGATTGCGAACGTTTTTGGGACAGGCGCAGATTGTATTTGTTGCTGCCTTCACTGCTGGTATGCCCCCGGACTTCTATATCGTTCTTTTGTGGGTAAGTAATGAGGTTTTCTGCAACACCGTCAAGTACGGACATTGCGTTTGGTGTCAACTTTGCAGAATCATACTCAAAATTAACGCCTTTCAACTCAATGCTTAATGGGCAACCTTCCGCATTCACCTTGCTGCCTGCCAGTGTGCCAGGACAAGTATCTATGCAGTCATTAACACCGTCGGAATCTGAATCCAAGGTTGAACAATCGGCGACAGTTTCAGCCGGAGGCGCAGGTTTCGGCTTTGGCCCCAGAGGCACCACAAAACCGACATTAACAACCATGTCGTGATATTCATCTGTGCCACCCGCTGGAGTTAAATGGGCATTAAAGTTGTTGTTGTAGCGATAACGCACGTCACTGCGGAGCAGGAAGTTGTCGTGCAGCTCATAAGTAAAACCCGCACCCGCTTCACCGAGGATACCGACACCACTGCTGCCATTAACGTAACTGTTCATGCCCCCTGCCGCGATAACCGCGTACGGGGAGAATTTGTCACGCCATAGGTAATATTGTAGGTCCGCAGTACCGCCAGCCAGATCCCATTGGCCTTTTTTACCCAATCGAGTAGTTTCATCATCAAAGCCGTTATAGAAGCCTCGCAACTCGACATTGAAATGCTCATCAATAATTTTACCGAAACCGATGCCCGCGCCATAACCCGTATTAAACGAAGAATTCCTATCGCCGCCCGGTTTCACGTATGAACCGAAAGGTGCAACATACCAACGGTCATCAAGGAACTCTTCGGCTTGCGCCGCTGCGGTAAAGCCTACGCTTGCCAATAAGCCAACGGCCATTAAATTTTTTTTCAACATAAACTTCTCCTTCAAACATTATAAAAAATATAAATCCATAAAACCACACCACTATGTCGCAAACCGAGAAAGCTATCTACTTAGTTTTAAACTTTAGCTATCTTGCGTATATGGCAAGTAAAAAAAGCGCTGAACACGGTGATTCCGCCCATGGCTTGACCGTCCGAGCAACTCACACACCAACGGAGCCGAACCATTACTTTCGCACTGAGACCGTCGATAACCTCAGGAGAACCTAGTCGTAGGACTTTTTAAAGCATCCTGATTTTCTCAAGCACGAGGCTGTCCCTAAAAATACCTTATGGCAGTCAGTGTTGTAAAACAGCCTTATGTGTAGCTTAGTCGCAACAACAAGAGCCAGTCTGTGCGATAGCACACATAACTATTTTACGAGCCCAGATACTTTCACAAAGCATTAATGTCTGTAACAAACGCATCGCGCGTCAAATGATTGCCTATGTTAAAACACGATCAGCCCATTATTTGGTAAATTTGCCCATCCAGCAGCCCCGCATTCTCTATGTGCGTTACCGTACCGACTGCCACTGGCTTTGTAGCTTAAAGTGCCTACAAGGTTTTAGGCAACCCCCGTTTCAGCACAGCACTTAGATCCCGTTAGGGATGGCTTGTGCATGTTTGGTCACCTTTGTTTAACTATTGGTACAAGTACTTGATTGGGAGGGATGGTCATGAAAATCCTTATTTTATTTTTAAACATTACTGGAGATTTACCCATGAAACACCTTACAGGATTAATTTCGGCATTTTTTATGGTTCTGACCTTATTGATCGCAGCAGGCTGTGCATCTTCACCAAAGCAAGCAGGGACTGGCGAATACTTTGACGACACCGTCATCACCACTAAAGTTAAGGCGGCAATACTACATGAACCTACCTTAAGCGCCGCAGAAATCAACGTAGAAACCTTTAAGGGCGAAGTCCAATTAAGCGGCTTCGTGAATTCCCGTGCCGATATCAGCAAAGCCATAGAAGTTGCCCGCACTGTCAACGGCGTAAGGACAGTCAAGAATGATATGCGTCTTAAATAGAATAGAGAAAAGTCATGGACATTACTAACAAAGCAGCTAATTCTGGATATCGAGCTTTTGATAAGATCGCCAGTGCAACGAGTGAGGCCGCAGAAACACTCAATAAAAAGAGTGAAGGACTTAACGATGACCAACAGCGCTTGATGAAAAATTGCCGAAGTTATGTCCGGGACAACCCAGGAACATCGCTAGGTATTGCGGTAGCCGCAGGCTTTTTGCTAAGCCGCCTGTCAAGTAGCGGTTAACTTTTCAAATATTATTACCCCAAATACCGCACGTTACTTGAAGTAACGTGCGGCTTAATTAACCAACAGGAGAAACCACCATGGACATTGCAGACAAAGTATCTGATTTCGCACATGAAGCTGGCGATAAAATTGCCAGTGCAAAAGAAACACTTAGTGATAAAGGCGAGCAATTGTTAAATGCCGAGCAACGTTTGATGAAAAATTGCCAGCGTTATGTCCGCGATAACCCCGTAACATCTTTGGGTATCGCAGTGGCGACCGGTTTTTTGCTGGGTCGCCTGTCTAGTGGTCGTTAGGTTATCTAAGATCATGGACGCTAACACTATTAAGAATGAAGCGCCTACTAAGCAAACTGCAACGCGCAGCGATCCAGCGAACGAATCAAGCTTGCTGGATGATGCCCGCGCTTTGTGGGGTGAAGTCCGTGGATTGAGCCATGACCGCTTCCAGCTCGCTGCACTGGAAACACAGCAGGCAGGCGTGAGCTTGGTAAACATGGTCATTGCGGGCGTATTGGTTGCTGGCTTGTTGTGCGGTGCGTGGATGGGGCTTCTGGCCGCTGCCGTACTGGGGCTGGTCGAAAATGGCGTTATGGCAAGGAGTGCCATACTGCTTGCCGTCGTTTTAAATTTGCTGCTTGCGTTGGTCTTCTGTCGTGTCATTCACCGCAAAAGCCGATATCTTCAGTTTCCGGCGACCTTACATAGCCTTAAGCCCACATCCCCAGGGCATCAGGATGCGGAGAAGTCATGATGGCTATTTTTAACCGAAAGCGAATTAATCCGACATCCTTGTCAGTTAAAATTAAGGATGCGGAGGAGCAAGTGCTGAACCGTAAGCGGAAGATCGGTGTCGGCACTGCTACGCTGGCGCAGAAGTTGCGGCAACAAATGATCGCTCCGACAACCTTTATTTTTGCCACAGGTGTCGGTTTTCTGCTTGGCGAAATCACCAAGCGCGAACCTCCAAAAACTCATAGCACTAATGATAAGCCGCGCACTGTCGAGGCATCTCCGTTAAAAACCGCACTAAGCCTGGTGACATCTATCCAAACTTTATACACCGCTTTACCAATAGCGTGGATGATGAATACTTTTAATCAACGAGGTGCGTCGGGGCAAGCATCTGAACGACCCATTCATCGCGCGAAGGATTATTCCGATGCTGATGATAGTCATAGTCATAGCTGACAAAGATCAATGCTACGGGGATATTTTGAATAACTGATGTTACGCAGGCTACCAGCAGAATCAATGGCTGTAGCGAATTCAAAAATTCTTAACTTATAGAAAATTCAACGGTAACCGCACTATCTCGTATGGCTCAATGACTTATGGTCATCTCTAAAAATTCCCTCGATTTTTGCATACCCTGGGATAGCACGAAATGAGATAATAACGGCAACTCCACCAAGACCTAATCAAGTCCATG
>JAYVGW010000160.1:0-6971 GCA_043771735.1 Methyloglobulus sp. | reverse complement strand
CAGGGCCGAGGCGGCGGCGGTTTCCGGGCTGCACAAATAAACCTGATCTTCCTTCGTGCCCGAGCGGCCCGGAAAATTCCGGGGCACGGTGCGCAGGCTGATGCGGCCTGTAGCCGGAGCCTGTCCCATGCCGATACAGCCGCCGCAACCCGCCTGATGGAGGCGCGCGCCCGCATGGATGAGCTTTCCCAAGATGCCCATTGCCATCATGTTTTCCAAAATCTGCCGGGACGTGGGGTTGACATCGAATGAAACGTGGTCATGCACCTGTTTGCCGTCGACGATCATGGCTGCGACGGCAAAGTCCCTCAGTCCCGGATTGGCGGACGATCCGATATAGGACTGGTAGATTTCCCTGCCCGCCACCTCACGCACCGGCACCACCTTACCCGGACTGCTGGGCAGCGCAATCAGGGGCTCCAGCTCCGACAGGTTGATTTCCTCGTATTCGTCGTATTGTGCATCCTCATCCGCGAGGATTTCCCGGAAGGCTCCCTCACGCCCCTGGCTTTTCAGGAATTCCCTGACTGCATCGTCTGCCGGAAAAACCGACGTGGTGGCGCCAAGTTCCGCCCCCATATTGGCGATCACATGCCGGTCCATCGCGGTAAGGGATTTTAATCCGGGGCCGTAATACTCGACGATCTTGCCAATTCCGCCGTCCACATCGTGCCGGCGCAACATTTCCAAAATTACATCCTTGGCGCTCACCCAGCCGGGAAGCTCCCCTACCAGTTTGACGCCCCATAGGTTCGGCATGTTGATGCAAAAAGGCTCCCCCGCCATAGCCATCGCCACCTCCAGTCCACCCGCGCCGATGGCCAGCATCCCCAATGAACCTGCCGCGCAGGTGTGGCTGTCCGAGCCTAACAGGGTTTTTCCCGGCACGCCGAAGCGCTCCATATGGATGGGATGGCTCACGCCATTCCCGGGCCGGCTATACCAAAGACCGAACTTCTTGCATGCACTGCGCAAAAACAGATGGTCGTCGGCGTTTTTGAAGTCTTCCTGCAGGAGGTTGTGGTCCACATACTGGGCGGAAAGCTCGGTCCGTACGCGCGGAATTCCAAGCGCTTCAAATTCCAGCATGACCAGCGTGCCCGTCGCGTCCTGGGTAAGTGTTTGATCAATTTTTAAACCGATTTCTTCGCCAGGACTCATGCGGCCTTCGACCAAGTGGCTTTCGATCAGCTTCTGCGTTACGTTTTTAGCCATGGCTTTGTACTCCTGCATAGAAGGATTCTTGAAACAAGGGAGGGCTTGGAGAAAAGGGTGAATTATTTAATAAACCTCCCTTAATCCCTCAGTTTCAATGAGGGGAACTGTACAGTTACCCAGTCATATCCGTCCCGCCAAAATACTATTGATTGCGTTCCTAGCCGAATTTGAGCGTTCCCTTATCAAGGGTTTATGGTCACACCAGTCCTGATAAGGCTATTCGTAAAGACATTCACACAAATCAGGCGAATTGTGCAGCTTTAGCTTGCGGATGTTATCGGTATCATCATAAAGGGATTCACCGCTCTTTTTTACTCGGGAGAGATTATCATCATGGATCATTTGGAACGCCTTATCAAAATCGGCATTGACAAACCCCCTCGCCAGATGGATACATAAACAATAAACCTCTGAGTATTGATCCGTGCTGCCAGAAGCACAGCCGTTGATCTTGTCTGATACAGCTTTCACGACTGACAGGACAAACCCGTCATGCTGCCAGAAAACCGGCTTATCAATAACATCTCCCCCTTGTATGGCAATAGCCGCCAATGCGACATAAGCAAGATCAACCAGTCCTAACAGCATTTCAGCCATTTCTCCAGCTTTAATGGCTTTTAGCACTTCACTGCCCGCTTCCATGAGCAATATCTGATACTTGATAATTTCCATTTCTGACAATGGTAGCGTCGCCCCCGGCCCTGCTTGCGGGAATAACAATGTGTCGTGAAATTCCCTAACTGATTTTAAGTGTGCATTCATGACGTTAGCCTCTCTATGTGGCGGTTAACCGAAAATCAGCGAATTGGTACCAACTGTTAATAAAAGTGCGGTCTTTTGGGGTGAGGTCGCGTAATTGAAGTGCGATAAGCCTATTTAGGATTATTCACCGGCTTGACCAGCATCTTCCGTACATCCCCCAAATGCATTTCTTCTTGGGCGATCATACGGCGGGCATATTCTTCAAGCAAAACATTACGCCCATTTACCAATTCCAATAATTGGGTGTAGGCGGATAAAGCCAACTGTTCGTGATCCAGCGATTCACGCAGGATATCGCCGACATCGTGGCGATGGGTTTCCAATAAGGGGCCTATCCCCAGGGACGGGTGGCTACCTAAATAGGTGATCAGTTCACCGGCTTCGTTGGCATGGGTTAATGATTCCGTCGCTTGGTCGCGCATCCAGGAGACAATTGGAATGCGGCCATAGCCATAAACCATTAGGGCATAATGCGTATAACGAACGACACCGGCCAATTCAGTTTCAAGAATTTTATTTAATATCGTAACGACAACGTTTTTATCGATTCCAGTGTCGGGCATGATATTTCTCCTGAGTCATAATGAGGGGTCGCTGGCTTTTAGCATTGCATTTCGGTTAGGCTACCTGGGATTGCCGGTTCGGACCAAACCGAAGCCTTTTTAATTAATAAGACCCGCTAACAATCCCAAGTTTTCCTTCCATACTGTAACTAATGCCAAATGGCAGAAGTTTCTGATGGTTCGACATCAATAATAACGAAACCGTTCAATTTGCAGGAATCAATGCCTTTTAGGAAACACTGAATGTACCAAATATTCGAGAAAAGTAGATGCAAACCTCAACCGCTGAGACCCCGCATCCATGCTATAACTCGGACACTTTGCCCCGGATTTTGTAACGAAACCGAACCTGACACCCCATCATCTGTTCCAACAGGAAATGGGGCAAGGTGCTACCTAGGGCGCTGTGGCCGGGGTGGGTTTCGCCGCGTTATCCGACAAAAAGTTGGAATTGTCGTCCGTTCACGCTGGAGACGTTACTGCTGATAGACCTAATGCTGCAGGGCGCAATAAAGGAATGGCCGCTCACTTCGTTAAGTAGATTACTCATACCCCCGTTTGGCACTTTAATGCCCTTTAGGAAAGTGGGCATCACTTACCTGATTACCCGATTGCTTGGGATGTTTTTCAGTGTCGAATAAATTAATAGGAGGGTGGCAGAAGGGGTTCTATGCCTTCAAACGTCGCTTCGGGATGATGTTTTGTTATCAACTTGGTGATGTCCTCTATTCGGTCTTTTGGGATGTCCAGTAGCACTAATATTTCCCCGTGTTCAATTGCCTGTTCATATTTTTTTAGTCTGGTATTCCCTAAGCTCATCCCTATTAAACCGGCCGCCAATGAAGATATGGTTGCACTTGCTATAAGGATCCCTAAAACTGCCCCTCCGGCAATAGCAAAACCGGCAAAACGCAAAGCAACCAATCCAGCTAACAATCCCGTAGCCCCACCTAAAACGGCACCCCGCTCAACTGCCGGAATAAAATCGGTTTTTATGGTTACCCCTGCTTCGGGAAGGTCTCCCAGTGGCGTGTCCCTTTTCGCTAATATATGCATATGACGATCTTCTATACCTTCAGACCGGAGCTCATCGATAATTTTATGGGTCATTTCAAGATTAGGGACTAAAAAATAAACTCTTCTCATGATGCTCTCCTAATTTGGGTTACTATAATTTTCAGTATCCAAGCAGATGCTTGACTATCAGCCTTTGACGTTTGGTAGTTCGGGGCGAGTATTAATTGTTTTTTACTTATCAGCGCGATCACTGACTGCCACCGCTTCTCCAAATAGAAAGCAGCAACCAAATACCACCCACGGTGGCAAACGTGTAGCCCAAGAACCCAAACGCTGGCAGGCCGAACAGTTCCGGGCCACCTTTTACGGTCATGATAATCGAAGAACCTATAATAAGCGCGGCCGTCACCATACCCATCGTCAACCGGCTAATGGCATTGTCCATCATACTGACATAGCGGTCGAGATGCCTGACGGTGACATCGACCTGAAAAGCCCCTTTCCTGGATGCCCGCAGCAGTTTACGCATATCATTGGGCAAGCTGGCCAGCAAATCGGCGACACCGATGAGGTTACGCCAACCCCGCTTGGCAATGGCCTCGGGCCTATAACGCTCCAGCATGATTTCCTGGATATAGGGAGCGGCAAAAACCAGGGTGTTAAACTCAGGGTTAAGGTATCTGCCGAGACCGTCCAGGGTGATATACGCCTTGATTAGCAAGGCGAGGTCGGCCGGTAAAATCAGCTTGTGGTCCCGTAATAATGCCATCAGATCGCTTAACATGGCAGTAAGGCTTAAATCCTTCAAGGATAGGGAGCTGTATTGATCGACGAATGCCTCAATATCAACGGTGAGCACTTCTTCATCAGTATAAATATTATCCGACCAGTCTTCGAGAATTTCCGCCACTTTAGTCGGGGCATGGTTGATCATGCCGTACAACAAGCTGACCACCTGCTCCCTGCGCTCTTCCGTTAATCGGCCAATCATCCCGAAATCGATGAATGCCACTCTATTATCAGGTAGATAAAACACATTGCCAGGGTGCGGGTCGGCATGGAAAAAACCGTCTTCCATAATCATTTTCATGACGGCCTTGCTGCCACGGTCAGCCAGTAATTTTCTATCCAACCCCGACTTTTCTATAGCCTCAAGATCCCGGCCATGAATGCCGTCGATATATTCCTGGACATTAATCCGTTCCCCAGTCCATTCCCAATAGACTTTCGGAATCACGATATTGGGATCATCGGCCAAATTGGCGGCGACCCGTTCCGCATTCCTGCACTCGCCGGCCAGGTCGAGTTCCCGGCGTAATGATTGGTTAAACTGGCGCAGCACTTCCCTTGGATGAAAGCGGCGGATATCCGGTGATTCAGCCTCGGCAATATCGACAATACGTTGTAACAGGCGTAAATCCGCTTCAATTATTTTACGTAGGCCGGGCCTGCGAATTTTTAAAATTACCGCCGTTCCGTCCTTGAGCATGGCTTTATGGACTTGGGCAATGGAAGCCGCCGCAAGCGGTTGCCTGTCAACTTCCAAAAATATTTCGTCAATGCTGCCGCCGATGTCTTCTTCTATTTGGGGCAGTAGCTCTTCAAAGGGTACGGGTGGCGCCTGATCCTGAAGTTTTTCAAACTCGGCGATATATTGCGGCGGGAATAAATCGACACGCGTGGCAAGGATTTGTCCCAACTTGATGAAGGTAGGCCCCAACTCTTCCAGTGCGTGTCGAATACGTTGCGGCGTATCGAGTTTAGTGAATTCTTCTGCATGTTGCCAATGCAGCACCCGTCCTGCACTTTCCAAGGCCTTGCCGATTCCCAGGACACGGACAAAGCTACCAAAGCCATAGCGTATTAATACGGATGCAATATCTTGAACCCTACCCAGATCCCTCGCTGCATTCAGCATTTCCCACAACATGGCGTTCCAGGGATATTATTTTTTGGAATGCGATGACTGGAGGCTTTCAGCGATTCCCGATAAAATGCCGCTGCCTATCTGTGCTAAGCTAATCGTGGTTGCAACCGTACTTGAAATAACCGTTTCTTTGCTCAAATGTGGTAACTCTTTCAGCGCTTCAAGAGCAGTTAAGACTTGTTTGCCGACAGCGGTTCCGCTTTGCCGTGCGTGGCTAACAAAATCGCCAACAATATCGGAAACCATCTGATTACTATCTTTAGCAGCTTGCTCCAGGGTACCCAGAAACGTACCTTCCATACCTTCTAAATCAGTAGTGGCATCATTAAGGTCATGACGGGAATACTCATTCACTTTGGACGCAGCTTCCTCAATCGCCAATTTTGACGCTTCTGCCGCCGCCGCCAATGAATCGTCCAGAGCCGTGGCAGCATGTGCAAATACCTCTTTTGCTTGCCCACTTTGAGTCGTCATGCCCTCATAGATGCCTTTACTGACCGCTTCGGCAACATTTTTGATGTTTTCCCTATCCAATTGCCGTTCTGTCAGCGCTTTGAGGGTAATGCCCTTGACTTTTTCATGCACATCGAAACCCGATTGCACCGCTTCGCGGGTTTCCTCTTGGACAGTTTGGTGTTGATCCGTTTCAGTCATGGTCAGGCTCCAGTAATTTAGTTGTGCAAGATCGGTTATTCGAGGGCTATCTCGCCTTCAATCGGGTGGTTCAAGCCGATGGCGGGTACCGATAACGTCATTGTCACTGCCAGTGTCTCTTTCCCTGACAACTCACCGGATTTGACCGCTTTAAGAACCCTATGTTCAATTTCTCGTTGTGAGGTTACGCCGACTTTTTTCAGGTATCTCCTTAATTTCCATGTTCAATGTGTCTTCATTCATATTGACCTCCCGGGCCATCAACAATGCAATTGGATAGAATCTATTGATCTCAGGGTTTAATCGTATTTGATGTATTTAAATCGCGGGGCATCAGGCGGCTCTTCCAATGCGCCGCCTTCTTTACCGGGCTGCCATTGGGTTACCGTTTCGATTTTATGCGCCAATTCAAAGTCTTTATTGGTGATGCCTTTAGCGGCATGATTCACCAGCTTGACGATGACGAAAGCATAAGAAACGGTCAGGTCGGGGTGGTGGAACGCCGCTTCAGCCAGGTGTCCGACCGTGTTTACCACCATCAGTGTCCCTTTCCAGCGCTGGTTTTGTATTTGCGCCGTATCCACCCATTTTCCAGATAACAGTGCGGCAGTTCTTCCTTCAATCTTGCTTCCACTTCGGCATCGCTATAGGTTTCTTCGTGCTTGCGTTCTCTCCAGCCCATAATGACCTGCCTCGGTTAACATTGATAAAGAAGCGACGGTGAAATACTATATGGTCATCTCTAAAAATTCCCTCGATTTTTGCATACCCTGGGATAGCACGAAATGAGATAATAACGGCAACTCCACCAAGACCTAATCAAGTCCATG
>JAYVGW010000159.1:0-6963 GCA_043771735.1 Methyloglobulus sp. | reverse complement strand
GTATTTTGGTGACAAGCCGAACTATTTGCGCCGTACCGAGCAATTATCTGGGGGCAAAGACGTGGCAATTATCTCGTGGTTAAAACAAAGTTTTACCTGCCCATTTGCAAAACATGCTGGCGAAACAGGTTTGCAAGCGCAGGGCACATCCGGCAATCAGGGCATTAGCGTTTCCCAGCCATCCTTGGGTTTTCTGGCGGCTATCAAAGAAGTAGAGGATAAAACGCCACTACTGCCCCAACCTGCCCTGCCCGATGCCAATGACCCAAAATACACCAGCAATCCAGCTGCTTATGCACAAGACAAGCAAGCTTATGATGCCGCGCTGGAAGCATTTACCACTGCCGCCAAAGCACGAGGGGGCGCTGTAGCGGGTGTTATGGGCTTGTGGTTGGCGACCAAACCACTGGCCATGCTACAAGAATTGCTAGACCAGCCCAAAGCAACCATGCCTATTTTTAGCCCTGCGGTAGGGCCAGTTATCGTCATGCGGCATGAACACGTTATCAAGTGCCTGGAACGGACGGATTTGTTCACGGTAGACCGATATGCCGCCGAAATGGCGCGTGCCACAGACGATAAAGCCAAGTGCCCTGCCGCTTTCTCGCATTTTATGCTCGGTACGGATAACGATGAATTGTACCGTTTGGATGGTGTTTTGTTGCGCCATGTGGTAACACCTAACGATCAGCAATTGCTGACCAATATTGCCCGAAAAGCCTCAGACGACTGGCTGCAAGCAACGCGTACATCCGGCGCAAACACAGTCGATATTGTGACCACGATTGCCCGTAATGTACCGCTCCGACTCGTCAGCGAATACTTAGGCGTTCCAGGCTATCAACAAGGTGAATCGTCAGTTTTACCGGGCTTAAAAGGTGGCGATGTCATGCCTTTAAGTGTCAGTCTACAGAAAGTATTCACCTTTCAAAAAATCAGCCAAGGTATCGTGCCAACTTGGGATCACCTACACGTCTGGATACAGGATGCGTTCCGCAACATTTTCAACAACGGCAATCCAGCCAGCCCTGATTTCCAGGGTTTCCGTGATCGCGGCATCATTGCTACCGAATACTTAAGCAATTATGTGCATGAATTAATTCAATTTTATAAAACTAAGTTGAATGCTGGGGAAGAAATCCCCGACACCATGCTTACTCGATTGTTGCGTTTGCAAGCAGATGTCCTGGCCGATAAAGCCGATGCGTTGGAACAAGATTTTGCCGATTTATTGAGCCAGCCATTAGCCCACGGCGAGTTAGCAAAACGCTTATCTGATTCAATGATTCGCTCCAATGTGTTCGGCACGGCAGTAGGGGCAGTAGCCAATCCGCAGGAAGCGATGACCTGGATTGCCGATGCGCTGTTGAAATTGAAAGAAGGCAAATACAAAGTCCGCCCTGGCTCAAGCTATGGACGCGCCGTGAGCTTGGCGAATACACCCGATGATGACCCTAACAGCGAGGACGCAGCCGAAGAACTGAGGAAATACGCACTTGAAGCCTTGCGCTTACAACCCCAGGGTGAAGTCGTGCTGCGGGTTTGCGTTAAAGATAACATGGAGCTAGGTAACGTATTGATCAAAAAAGGCACTGTGGTGTTTGTGGCGCATGCAGCGGCTATGCGCGATAAGGCCGTCATCAAACAGCCATTAAGCTTTGATGTAAAACGGGATGGACAGCTTGCCGCTTATTTAGGTGATGGTGAACGTAAAAAAGAATGCCCACAAAGCCAGACTTACCTGCAACACGGTTATGGACGGCATAAGTGTTTGGGGCGTTATGCGTCCGAAATCACCATGCAAGAATCGTTAAGGGCGATATTAAGGCTCGGCGACATTACTCGGCAATCGGAAGTCATCATGGACGCACAAAATAACTATCCGGTCAGTTTTAAAATAAGTTTTACTGGTAACGATTGAGGAGGATACCGTGTTAGCAATCTTTTTTCTGGTGGCAATAGTCACTTTTATTGCCTTTGCGTTTTTGTTTTATAACACGACCATGTACAGCTTGGAGGACAACCGAATGCTGTTTGTACGGGTTTACTTAACGATGCTAGTCGTTCTTGCCTTGGGCACTTACTCATTGTCGGCAAAGGCCGATACGAGTGATTTTTGGCCCAAAAATCAGATGATGATTGAACTAAACAGCCGGCTAGCACTAACCTTGCGCAGGGAGAATAACCATGTCTAATTTAGCGGGAAAAGCCTATGCGCTCTCGGTATTAAGCCCCATCAAGCCTTGGACAACCTGGATAAACCAGGGCGTTTTGCTATTCAGCCTAATACAAGGCCGGATCAGCAGAACAGAAAGCAACCTAAAAAAACTGACTTTCATCCACTATGCCCGCTGGCAAGTGGTGTACCGCGACAATTGGCTAGGTGAAGCACCTGGGCAGGTTAAATATGATTACCTATTATTTTTCAGTAACTTCAATGGCACTTGGGATCAGTATATTGATGCCTTCTCAGATGTCGTGCCTGATCGTCTCAATTTAATCTGGCGCTGGAGCGTTAAATTCCCAGGCTCCGTGCCAGTTACGCCATTTAAAAATTATATCCGGCTGAACCAATACGATACCGATTACTACTACAACGCCTATCCTGGTGCTGCAACCACCGACGTAAAAGCAGCTTTGCGCTTAAAGGAAGCCCTGGCAGAATTTGCCGAGGCCAATAAAGACCTGGAACCTGTCGCTTTTAAAATCGCCTACAACAAATTCATGATTAGCATACAAAACAGCTTGATGAGTACTGGTGCCGGCCCCCGTTTTACTGAACGCCATCAGGCCGCCTCATGCGGCTTGAAAGGAGCGCCCTATGTCAATTAAATGCGCCTGGATTTCCAGGATAACGACAACGATAAACCGTAGGTTGAACAAAAATGGCCAAGCGTATGGATTGACGGTATTGGCCCCTATCAAGAAAGGCCACGCTGATGTGTTACGCCACACATTGGCAAAAATCCCGCCCGTCGATGTCGATAGCCCGCTCGCCAATATCCCGTTAACCCACAATGCGCGGTTTAATGTGGTTGATGACCTGCCCTTTGTGGGCGCACCCGCCTTGCAGGATCATTTGCAAAATCAATACCTGCTATTTTCCTGTGCTTTTGATACCGGCAACACGAACTACAGATCAGTCGAACAGGATTTGGATGCTTATTTACAACAAATGTTTGCGGCAATCCCTATTGAAATTAGCGCGATTTGGGGGCATTGTGCCGGTTTTCCTGAAAATCCAACACTGCAATCTTTTCAGGATTTCGTCAGGAAATATCAAATCAGCGGTGGCCTATTTTTTGCCGACTATCCCGACAATACCGCACAAGAAGTACGCAGGGCCTTGTTTGAGCAAAAGAAATTCATTGAATTCGCCATTAAGGCGCAGGATATTCCAGACGCTGATCCTGCCCGTCTCAAAGCGGAATTCTATGCGTTTAATAAAGCCCTTGGGGAAATGACCACACCTCCTCCTGGCAGCATTGTTTAGTGAGGAAACAATATGACAACGCAAGCACCTGTTGAAACACTCGACCTTGAAGACATTCAAGGCTTCATCCTGCGCAGCTATCCTCTGCCCTGTGTACGCTATGTTTATGTGCATATTGATGATAAAAACACCGATGCCGCACGCACGACACTGGAAAAACTGACCGAACACGTCACCCATTCCAGTATTTGGGAAAATGATGCCAAAGGGCTGGAGCAAGCGCTCAATATTGCGCTGACCTTTCAAGGCTTGAAGGCATTGGGCTTGCCGGCAAGCGCGTTAATCAGTTTTCCTGCCGCATTTATCGAAGGTATGGCCAAACGCAAGATTTTACTGGGTGATGAGGGCGACAGCGATCCTAGTAACTGGGATGAGGTCTGGAAAAGCAGCAATGCCGACTCCAAAAACGCCGTCCACCTTTGGTTGGCGGTTTTTGGTGCGGATGAAGCCAGCCGCGACAGCCATTACGCCGCAATTACCAAACTGCTTGGGCGCGGCAGTGGCATGGATGTGTTAGGTTTTGAAGATGCGGGTTCATTGCAAGATCCCAAGACCAAAAAATACCTGAACATTGAGCATTTCGGTTATCGCGACGGCATCAGCGACGTTGAATTTAAAGGCATGCCCTTCCCTCACATTGATGGAAATGGAAAGCTAATGCCCGATGGCAGTTGGGGGCCGTTGGCAACGGGTGAATTTCTGCTGGGTTATCCCGATGAATCACCCGAATGGCCGGTAGCGCCTATGCCACACGCACTTGCCCGCAATGGCACTTTTATGGCATTTAGAAAGCTGCATCAAAACGTGGCGAGTTTCCGTAAATACCTGGATGAACAAAGCAAAAATTTTCCGGGTGGCAAAGAACTACTGGCGGCTAAATTTGTGGGTCGTTGGCGTGATGGTTCGCCGCTGACCTTGTCGCCCGATAAACCGGATTCAAAACTGGCTGAAGATGATAAGCGCAATAACAATTTCAGCTATAAGGACGACATGGACGGCCATCGCTGCCCGATGGGTGCCCATATACGGCGCACGAATCCGCGTGATGCCATGTTGTTCAGCAAACTGGCTGACCGCAGGCGCATTATCCGCCGTGGCTTTCCTTATGGAGCATATACACCGGAACATCAACCGGCCAACGATACTGACGAACATGGCATCATGTATTCATTTATAAACTCGAATTTTGAACGACAGTTCGAATTTGTCCAGCAACAATGGGTACATTACGGCAATGACTTTTTTCAAGGCGATGACAAAGACCCCTTGCTAGGCAGCAACGACGGTAAAGGCAAAATGGTTATCCAAGGCGATAGCAAAACAGATCGCCCACCGCATATTTGTACCGGGTTACCGTCATTTGTAAGTACCCGGGGCGGCGATTATTTTTTTATTCCCAGCTTGACGGCCTTGCGGCAAATAGCCTTGGGAATCATTAGCACGATATAGCTTATATACGCGGAAATCAGTGAGTTATTACTGGCAATAAACGATTCACATAACGACAATAACAATCAAAAAAGTGAGGAGATGGCTATGACATTAGATTACGAAGCCGTGGTTATTGGCAGCGGTTTTGGCGGCTCGGTCAATTTTTGCCGGTTGGCGCAAAAATGGGGCGATAAAGTCTTGCTGCTGGAACGCGGCAAGCGTTATCCGATGGGTTCATTTCCGCGCACCCCAAAAGACATAGCCGATAACTTCTGGAGTGTTGAAGGCGATGATGTTGACCGTCCCCGGCATATCCGTAAAAAATCAATGCGCGGCATGTTTGATGTGCGTTTATTCAAAAAAATGGATGCGCTGTTTTGTGCCGGATTGGGCGGCGGTTCCCTGATTTATGCCAATGTTTTTTTGGAGCCGCCAGAAGAACTGTTCCAGCAAGGTTGGCCCGCCAAGTTCAACAAGAAAGCGTTGCTGCCTTATTACAAAATTGCCCGCCAAGTGCTGGGCGCACGGCCAGTACCATCCTGGGAGCAAGAACCGCGACGGAAAATTATCCGCACCGAATTATTTCAGGATTTCGCCAAGCATGAGAAGCGCACCAGCACACTCGCGGATATTTGCGTCTTCTTCGGCAACAAATACAGTTACCAAGGCGCAGATAAACCCTTGGAGATTGGCTATCAGGAACAAAACCGTTATGGCGCACAGCAAACCTCCTGCACTTACTGCGGTGAATGCGATGTGGGTTGTAATACGCATTCAAAGAACACCTTGGACCTGAATTATCTGTTTGTGGGTGAAAAGCATCACGGTGGAAAAATACTGACCGAATGCCTGGCCAATCAAATCATCCCACTTGATGCTGAAGGTAAGGACGATGCCACTGCTGACGGCTCACACGGTTATCGGGTCGAATTCCAAGATTTAGCAACGCAGCATGTTCAAAGCGTGAAAACACGGCGTGTCATCGTTTCGGCAGGGACTTTTGGCACTAATGAATTACTGCTGCGTTGCCGTGACGTGCACCGTACTCTACCGAAACTAAGTGCCCAACTAGGCCGTTGGTTTTCGGGCAACGGCGATTTTTTGTCTTTTGTCCCCGCTGGTGAAAAGGACTCAAACCCCAATTACGGCCCAGTCATCACCCAATACACTGACTACAATTTATTCGATAATTTTAAACGTAAGCAAGGCTTTGTTTTTGAAGATGCCAGTTATCCGGCCTTCCTAGCCTGGTATATTGAAGGCGTGTTTCCTGCCGGATTGCTCCGCAAAACCCTTCGATTGTTAAAAGCAGGCTGGGCGTGGGTTAAAAATCTTTGCAAAACGGGTTCTTGGGCGGGATCGCTGGGATTTTTGTTCCACGAAATGCTGGCAGGCGATTTGTCTTATAAATCCAGTGTGCTGTTATGTATGGGCTTAGATAACGGCGACGGTACGTTAACGCTTAATAAACAAGGCCGTATCGACCTGGATTGGCCGCAGGAAACCAGCATGGCTGTTTATCAGGCAATTTTGGATGCGGGCAACCGTTTTAAGGAATTTGTCAAAGCCAAATGGTTTGTCCCCCTGCCGACTTGGGACATGCCGATTCGCCATAACGTCACCGTACACGCATTGGGCGGCTGCATTCTGGCCGATAGCCCAGCGCAAGGCGTGGTCAGCGCCGATAAGAAAAATCGGGGCGAAGTGTTTGGCTACCAGGGCTTATATGTCGCTGACGGTTCGTTGCTGCCCAGCGCGGTCGGCGCTAATCCTATCGCCACCATTACCGCCACCGCAGAGTGGATTGCCGAGGGCATTACCGGCATTAAACCAGATGCCAGCTTAGGCATCAAGTAACCCAAAACCAATCGTCAGGAGTTGCCATTATGAATACGCAAACAACGAAGACTTCGTTTGAATTCACGGAAGAAATGAAGGGCTACCTTAGCCCCAAGGCAAACGCCTTTGACGAAGGTTATGACAAAGGTAAGCAGGATGGGCATTATTTCATGATCCATCTCACCATCCGCACCGAAGAC
>JAYVGW010000158.1:0-2921 GCA_043771735.1 Methyloglobulus sp. | reverse complement strand
CATTGCTTATCGTGGTTCGATACCATTCAACCTAAAAACCGCAGTTGGAGCATGTGGAAGCCGCTCATGCTTCGACAGGCTCAGCACGAACGGGATTTTGGTATGCTCAACTGAGGATTTTAGGTTCAACAATAGCCAGCCATTCCGGGTTGGTAATGGTTTCTATTTTCTTGGCTTTGCCGGCCTTGGCTTTTACTCGGCTATCGTTTTGGGTGTTCAAGTTCGACCGGAATCAGTGTTTAAATTAAGCACACGCCGTTAACCGTGGTTAACCGCAACGATTGCGGCTTGTAAAAATATTTTTTCAAACAAAGATACAGCGAATTTTTATAAAGTGCGGCATATGCCGTAAAAATTTTTGAGAGTTGTGTCATATAACACAGTTTAATTATTTTGGCTGCGACAATCCGCCGCGCGACATTTTGTCGCATTTTGTGTTCTGTATTTACTAGCTAGCATTCCCGATGCTTGTGTGTAACGACATGCGCTCTGCGTGGGAACGATGTAAACACTAAAACCCAAAAAACCCTACTTTATAAGGAATAGATAATGACAGGAATAAAAACCAAACGCATGCTTTTGCATCCGGCCTCATTCATAGTAGCTTTGTTGATGACAGGGCCCTGCATGGCCTCCCCCCCCGAGAAATTAAATAGTGAAAACCCATCCGCACAGAAAACCAAAGAGGCTGCATCGGTTTCCAAAACGCCCGATACTATCGAGCTGAAGCCGATGACGGTGGTTGGGGAAGCTGTTCAAGATCCGAATGACCCTTATAACAAAGCTTATACGGTAAGGAATTCGTCAACAGCCACCAAGACCGACACGCCGATCTTCGATACCCCAGTTTCTGTGCAAGTCGTGCCAAGATCAGTAATGGACGACCAGAAAACGACACGAATCAAAGATGCTCTGGAAAACGTCAGCGGCGTGCGGGCACAGCCAACATTGGGGGCTGGCAATGGCTTTATTATTCGCGGATTTCGCAATAACAGGGTGTACCGTAATGGTCTATTGGCTAACGCCGATGGTTTTTCAACCGAAATTGATGCCGGTAATCTGCAAAGCATCGACGTGCTCAAAGGGCCCGCGGCTGTCCTGTTTGGTCGTATTGAGCCCGGCGGTCTGGTTAATGTCACCACAAAAAAGCCTTTGGATATTCCTTATTATTCGCTAGAGCAGCAATTTGGTTCTTATGATTTCTACCGTACCCAGTGGGACGCAACGGGGGCTGTGACTGATGACAAGTCGTTGCTGTATCGTTTCACCGGCGCTTACCAGAACAATAATTCATTCAGGGATTTTGTTTTTACCGATCGGGTGTTGGTCAACCCCAGCATCACTTGGCGACCAACCGACAATACTGACCTGACGCTGAGTGTCGAAGGTTCAGACCAGGATTATCAGGCGGATTTCGGTATTCCTGCGATAGGCACACGTCCAGCGCCCATACCCATAAGCCGCTCGCTTGATGACCCGAATAGCCCAGTGGATCATATATCCAAAGCACAAGTCAGTACTGAGATAAATCATCGCTTTAACGACGATTGGGCGATACATAACCGTTTTCTTGCCAGCTTTGATGATGAGTTTTCCAGTTTTGTCAATCCAGCCCCCACTTTTGGCCCTAGTGAGGCTGCGTTGCTGCCGGATGGCACCCTCAAGCGCAATATTTTTGGTCAGGATAACGATAATGAAACCTATGCCACGAATTTGGATTTGACCGGAAAATTCCAGTTAGGTTTTTCCAAACATGAAGCCCTGGTGGGTTTCGACTACTTTCAGTCTACCCAAAAATACCATTATTTTGGTGAATTCAACGACCCAAATCCGGCACTTGATATTAATATTTTTAATCCAGCGCCTAGCTATGGCATTGATCCTGCCCTTATTCGAGAAACATTGTCGCGCCCTGCTAACTGCTGTGCTGATTCCGGTTTTGCTGTTTTCAATAACCAATGGTATGGCGCTTATTTTCAAGACCACATCACGCTTTGGGACAAATTGCATATTTTGGGAGGTGGTCGTTACGATTGGGCAGATACAGGCTCATCTTATACGACATCTTTTGACCTATCCGAGGCTACCCTACCTTCCAATAAAGATGAAGGCTTTAGCCCCCGGGTTGGCATCCTTTATCAACCCATCAAAGAGCTTGGTATTTATGGCAACTGGACGACTTCGTTCAGTGCCAATAATGCCCCGGCTGCTAACGGTTCGACCTTTAGTCCACAAAGAGGTGAGCAGTTTGAAGCAGGCTTAAAAACCCAATTGTTTGATGACAGGTTGCTTGCAACCTTGGCGTATTACCATTTGACTAAGGACAATATCCTTGTGCCGGATAATACTACGGCTTTCCTTTTCGACAAGATCGCCAATAAGCAACGCAGCCAAGGGATTGAATTAGACGTAACTGGGCAGATTACGGATCAAGTGAGCTTGATTGGTAGCTATGCCTTTACTGATGCAAGGGTGCTTGTAGATAATGGCGGGGATACTGCCGGCAATAGGCTGCCGAATGTTCCCGAACACTCCGGCAGCTTGTGGGTTAAGTACGATGTCAATGGTTATGAGTCACAAGATGGCTTTAGTTTTGGTGTGGGGGGTGTTGCTGCAGGACAGCGTGAAGGCGATTTTGCCAACAGCTTCCAATTGCCGGGTTATGTCAGGATGGATACCTTTGCTGCTTATAAAATGAAAGTGGGGCCAACTAAAGTCACCACCCAGTTCAACATCCGTAACCTGTTGGATAAGAACTATTACGAATCGACTGACCCTGACTCTAACGTTACGCCAAGGCTGGGCATAGCCCCCGGTGCGCCGTTGACGGCAATTGGTTCGATCAGGGTGGAGTATTAATCAATAAGCAAGGTTGGGTTAGACGCGCAAATTATAGGCCGTTAAGTTTGTATGGCGCTTGG
>JAYVGW010000157.1:0-10503 GCA_043771735.1 Methyloglobulus sp. | reverse complement strand
AAGGCATATTTTAATAAGAATCAATTGGTTACAAAACCAGTGCCATTTTAAATATTATTTATATTCAATAAGTTACGGTTAATTGAGAACAGCCCCTAGCTGAATATCAATTGCCAATTTAATTGGCAATAATCAACCGGAGATAACAAATGATAGTAAGACCAGCAGTTAAGGGGCTTTTAACCTTAATCCCAGGCATACAAAGTATTCTGCCAGAGAGAGGGCGAGGCGGCACAAATTCAGCAAACTACTGCTATGAGGTATGGATAAAGCACCTTACGCTTTTATGGGAAAACGGTATGCGTTCGATGCCTGACACAATCGCTGAACTTGGCCCAGGAGGCTCTCTGGGAGTTGGGCTTGCTGCAATGTTGTGTGGGGTAAATAACTACTACGCCTTAGATGTGATAAGACACTCAAATATTGAGAGTAACCTAAAGGTTTTTGATGAACTCGTTGTTTTATTTAAGTCTCGGGCTTCAAGACCTTCAAAAGGATGGCCGGATTATGACCAATATTTGAACGATAACCTTTTCCCTGCCCATATCCTTAATGATGAGCTCCTTGAAGCTTCTTTATCTGAGGGAAGAATTTCGGCAATACGCAAATCGCTTGAAAATCCAGAAAGTCAAAACAATGAAGTAACCATCAAGTATATGGTTCCGTGGTCCGATACCGGCATCATAGAAAAAAATACAGTTGATGTGATCTTATCGCAAGCAGTCCTTGAACACATTGTGGATCTTGAAAGCACTTATCAAGCCCTCTACGCATGGCTTAAACCAAAAGGAATGATGTCACACCAAATTGATTTTACATCTCACGGACTTACAAAAAAGTGGAATGGCTATAGGGCGCATTCGGAATTGTTGTGGAAAATAATTATGGGGAAGCGACATTTCTTGATAAACCGAGCGCCCTATTCTGAACACAATAATCTCATGATAAAAAATGGTTTTACCGTCATTTGTGATCTAAAAAATCTTCGGACGGATGGCATCGAAAGGTCAGAACTGACTACTTACTGGAAAAATATTACCGACGATGATTTGGCCTGTTCAGGGGCGTTTGTTCAAGCGAGAAAGTAAGAAAAAAAACCAGCGCACTTTTAATAAGTTATGCATGGCCCGAAAACGCGAGACGGGGCTAGATATTAAGCCCCGCCTTTACTCTTTTCTGTAGGTCGTAGGGAAATCATTCGGTGGGCGTAAAAAACGCCGTCCACCTTTACAACTTAAAACACCCTCAACTACTTGTTTTTATTCCGCTCGTTGACTTCTTTGATGACTTCATCCGCCACGTTTTTCGGACATGGCATGTAGTGCGAGAACTCCATAGAAAACTGGCCGCGACCTGAAGTCATGGTACGCAAATCACCAATGTAACCGAACATTTCGCTCAACGGCACATCCGATTTTACGCGCACGCCGGTGACACCTGGATCTTGGGATTTTATCATGCCACGTCTGCGGTTAAGGTCACCGATAACATCGCCAACGTGTGCGTCAGGGGTAAAGGTATCCACTTTCATGATCGGTTCGATCAATTGAGGGCCCGCTTTTGGAATGGTTTGGCGGAACGCGGCTTTAGCGGCAATTTCGAACGCTAACGCAGACGAGTCAACCGCATGGAATGCCCCGTCCATCAAAGTCACTTTAAAGTCTAAGCAAGGGAAGCCAGCCAGTACGCCTTTGTCCAGCATGTTTTTAAAGCCCTTTTCAACTGCCGGCCAGAATTCACGAGGCACGTTGCCGCCAGTAACTGCTGATTCAAACGCAAAACCACTGCCTGGCTCACCAGGCTCAATAACATAATTGATTTTAGCGTATTGACCAGAACCGCCGGATTGCTTTTTGTGGGTGTATTCGTCTTCAACGCGTTTGGTAATGGTTTCGCGGTAGGCAACTTGTGGTTTACCGACAATTACGTCAACACCATGAGTCCGTCTAAGGATGTCCACTTTAATGTCAAGATGCAGTTCGCCCATGCCTTTAAGGATGGTTTCGCCGCTGTCTTCATCTGTTTCAACGTGGAAAGAAGGATCTTCCTGGATCATTTTACCCAATGCGATACCCATTTTTTCTGACGCAGCCTTATCTTTCGGGCTAATCGCCAGCGAGATAACGGGGTCAGGGAATACCATCGGCTCTAATGTGGCCGGGAATTTCGGATCACATAGGGTATGTCCCGTTTGAATATTCTTCATGCCGAGTACGGCAACAATATCGCCAGCCTGTGCAGAGTCCAGTTCATTACGGTCATCGGCGTGCATTTCAACGATACGCCCAATACGTTCCGTTTTGCCGGTGAAGGTGTTGAGTACGTTGGTGCCTTTTTCCAGCTTTCCACAATAGATACGCAGGAAGGTTAACGCGCCATAACGGTCGTCCATGATTTTAAAGGCCAAGGCGCGTAGCGGCTTATTGGCATCAACTGTCGCAAATTCACCGGTAGGGTTACCTTCAAGATCAACTTCAGGCTGAGGTTTAACTTCGGTTGGGTTCGGCAAGTAGTCAATTACACCATCCAGCACTAGCTGTACGCCTTTGTTTTTGAAAGAAGAACCACAGAAAGTTGGGAAGAAATCGAGATTAATCGTACCCTTACGGATACAGCGTTTAATGGTTTCAATATCAGGTTCTACGCCATCCAGATATTGTTCCATGACATCATCAAATTGGTCGGCAACTTGGTCTATCATTTTTTCGCGCCATTTTTCAACGTCTGCAACCATATCTGCAGGTACGTCTTCTATGTGGTAATTCATTGGGTCGCCAGAATCGTCCCATATCCAGGCTTTGCGGGTAAGCACATCCACAACCCCTATAAACTGGTCTTCGGTGCCAATAGGTAATGTCATAACGACCGGCACTGCCCCCAGCACTTGTTCAACCTGCTTAATAACGCGGTAAAAATCAGCGCCTATTCGATCCAGTTTGTTGACATAGATAACGCGGGCAACTTCAGAGTCATTCGCATAACGCCAGTTGGTTTCTGATTGCGGCTCAACACCGCCTGAACCGCAGAATACACCGATACCGCCGTCGAGAACCTTCAACGAGCGGTAAACTTCGATGGTAAAGTCAACGTGACCGGGCGTATCGATGATATTAAAACGGTAATCTTTCCAGAAACAGGTGGTCGCTGCGGATTGGATGGTAATGCCGCGTTCACGCTCTTGATCCATAAAGTCAGTGGTGGTCGCGCCATCATGCACTTCACCAATTTTGTGGATTTTACCGGTGAGCTTTAAAATCCGCTCGGTGGTCGTGGTCTTGCCGGCATCGACGTGCGCGAATATACCGATGTTTCTGTAAAGCGATAAATCTGTCATAGTTGTACTCTATATGTGGGCATGAAAACTTTTTTTGGAGACCCTGCGTGGATAGCGTCTCTTAACGGTTCTAATCTTGACCAAGTGGCGACTAAGCGCGGCAAATCTAAATCCTGCCCAGCCAAGTTTTGAAAACCGCGTATTTTAACCTAAAATCCCCACGATAATACAGAAATCCTATCGAATTTGTTGTGGTAACATTCGCTTAGGCTTATCAAGGCTTATCATAAGCTTGATTTAGGCAATTTTAATTCGGACACCTTAGCTGTGCTACGACTATGAAGATCATCGACGATAAGTTATCAACCCGTTAAAAAATCAGTGGACTCATCTAAAAAAATCTTATTCGCTGGCGATCCGCACGGGAATTTTAGGCCGCTAATAGCGGCGGTACGCCAGTATGCGCCGGAAGCTGTCGTGTTGCTGGGCGATTATGACCTGGAAACACCGCTGGAAACTTCCCTGCAAGAGATAGTCGGGGTGACCGAAATCTGGTGGATTGCCGGAAACCATGATTTTGAAACACCCGACAAACACCGCAATCTGTTCCATTCCGCGCTGGCAGACAAAGGCTTGCACTTAAAAGTCACTAATATTGCGGGATTGCATATCGCTGGCTTAGGCGGTATTTTTCTCGGCAGGGTATGGTATCCGCCGCAAGCGCCAAAATGGGCAAACAAGCAGCAATATCTTGATGCCCAACGCTTCCATCTCAAACGCGGGGACATGCCGTTAAAATATCAATGTGCAATCTGGCATGATGAGTTCCGTGAATTGGCACAGTTGAAAGCGGATATTTTAGTCACCCACGAAGCCCCAGGCTCCCATAAGCATGGCTTTCCGGTTATAGGTGATCTGGCCTCAGCAATGGGCGCAAAACATATTTTCCACGGACATCTGCACGAAAATTATGCCAAGGTTATCAAACACAATATCCAGGTATTTGGGGTGGCTAATAGTGCGGTTGCCGATTTGTCAGGTAATATAATAAGCTATTGATAAATATTGTATTTATTTATCAATACTAGCTTAATAACATTGCTTGACCGCAGTGTTGTTTGGCTGATTGTTTAGTCAGCCTCTAGCTGGATTTGCATATCCGGCATCACCCGGCTTCTTATCCGGGCAAAATCACATAGCGCAGACAACATCGCACCTTTATCCCGCCATTCAAAAAACACGCTTTCGCCCAGCAACACATAATGCCACGCCAAATTTGACCGTTCTTCCTCTGGCAACAGGTTGATCCGCTCGCACCAGGCCGCCGCCGCTTTCAGCTTTCTTTGCACATTGAGTGATGTCACCTGCCCTTGCGCCTTGGTTTCCACCAGATAAACGGCCTTATCAGTACGTAATAAGAAATCCGGTGAATAAAACGCGGGTAGACCGTCTTCCTTAACATAACGTAGCCTGACAAAATCGTGGCGGGTTTCGCTGATTTTGCAGAATGCCAGCACAGTGCCGTCTTTATCCGCCCATTCGATAAAGGCTTTTTCCAAGCCGCCATTACGGGCAGGATAAGGCAAACGCGAAAAAATGCACTTATTGACCGGAATTGAAGTGCTTTCCCGCATCGGCAGCTTGCCTACTTCCGACAACAAGCGGTAACGCACTTCACTCTCACCCATCTGTGGTTTATGTTCCGCTTCAATCAACGCCAATGCCACCACTTTGATGATGTGATCGACAATTGGTTGTAATAACAGCAAACGCCAATTTTCATCCAGCACTGGTTCGAACAGCGCATTGAACAGCCGCTGACGGATATAACTTTCCAGCCATCCGGCCAATTCAGCGGTATTGACTTGAAGATAAGGATTAGCGAGATGTGTGGCAATCTTGTTGCCTTTCGGCAGCGGTTGGCTGAGCGCCTGGGCGATACGTCGCGTCAGTCGCGACAGAAAATCGTTGTACCCCGCCACATTCATCACCGCACCATCAACGCGATAATCGCCAAACAAGGTGCTGCTTTGTAAATCCTGGGAGATAAACACATCACCTTTGCCCAGCAACTCCTTGAGTTCAGCAAGATTCATCGCCGAAAATGGCGGCAACGATGCAATATCCAAAGCGTGATGTTCCAAGCTTTCCTCGGCCTCGCGCAGGATAAACGGAATGGCGAAATCAAACTCTTCGTAACCTTCGCGCAAGCTGACCGAAACCAGATCGCCGACACTGCTGGTATCGTCGCTGTCCTCGCTGGTAACACCTACCAAACCTTCCCGCATCAATTCATCGTAAAACGACTGGAACGCCGGATGCTCGACTATAGCCAGAATATCAATCAAGCTGTTGGGTTCTTGTCCCTTGGCGATACGTTCGCGATTCTCGCGTTTGCTGTCGGCATATTCGGCATCGCGCCACATCAGCCGCAAGCCGCGCCCTATTGTTTGCTCCAGCAAAATTTGCGCTTGGCTGGAACGCAGCGGCACAATCACGCAGATATTGTTGACATCAAAACCTTCACGTAACATCAACACGCTGACGATAACGCGCGGTGCGGCGTGCCGGTCAACATCAAACAAGCGTTCGCGCACTACTGCCCAATCTTTTTCGCCCAGTTCCGCCTTTCTGCCGGAATCAATAGCCATAACCTCATCTTCCGCTAAACCTTCATCACGGAAAAAATCCACCACCAACGGCGATACGGTAGTGTCTTCGCAAACCACCAGCATTTTCGGGTGACGGCTAGGAGAGATACGGGCAAAATCAACTTCCAACTTCCTCAGTTTTTGTAAACCCGCCCGTAACATCACCCGCTGGCCTTCACTCAACACTGGATTGCCGTCCTCATCGCGTTCCGCCTTAAACTCTAACGGCAACGCGCCGATTTCCTTGCGCCTGTCCAACACCAGAGACTTCACCAATCCGGCTTTCATTGCGGTTTTCAGGTCAAAATCGACAATAATATGCGGAAAATAAACTTTATGTTTATTCTTGCCAGAACCCACATCGTTATAAGGCGTAGCAGAAAAATCCACCTGCACAAAGCGTCGGCCTTTGCTTGCTGCAATGCGGGTCAGGCTCTTTTGCCATTCCACCTCGGTCGTTTCGCCTTCGCGCTTGAAGTCGTGGATGTGGTGTGCCTCATCGTTAAACACCATTAACTCAGGTAAGCCAGCCAAATAATCCAGCACATTACCACGCGCAAAACGCCGATCCAGCACATCCAGGCTATTGCCTGTTGCCTTACCTGGCATTAACGGCAACAGGGCGTTAATGACCGCTTGCGGGTCAATATCCGCGCCCAGCGTTTCCAGTTCGTCTTCGCTGGCTTCGTCCTCCCCCGCTTCTTGCAACAAATGCCAATTGGCAATGGCTATCATGCCATTACCTGTCGTTTTCAAGCCAATTTCATTTTTATTGCAAACATTGCCGCGCACAAACGCAAACACCGTGTCGCGCTGGTTTTCGGGGATGAACAACTCAGCGTATTGTGCAATATCGGAACTGGCGAAATCGCGCACACCGTCTACTTGTTTGCCACAAAACGCATCCAACAGGCGATCATACACAATCAACCCAGGCGCGACGACCAGGAAATGCCGCGTAAACCGCGTATCGTCCACGCCTTGCGCCAACGCCGCGTTCTTGTTCAGCAACTGCCAGATCATCAAGGCTTGCAACACCCAGGTTTTGCCCGTGCCGGTTGCCATTTTTAGGCAATATTTGGGATGATTATGCTTGCTTTGTGATACTTCAGTTAGTCGCGTGCCAGTTAATAAAGCATCCGGCGCGGCGAATTGATAAAGGCTTTTTAAATTGTTGGCCTTATATATTTCATGGGCAACGATGGTATTCAGGATGGCTTGCTTTTGCCCTAGATGAAAATTCAAGCGGCGCGTGGCACAGGCTTCCTCACCAAACCACCAGTGCAACAATTCCGCCGTCGTCGGTGTCACCAAGTCAAAAATATCGGCAACGCCACTTTCCAGGCCGATGCACAGTTGTTGGGTTTTGGTGGTTAATCCGGCAGCCAGTGCGAGTTGCTGGTCGCCGCTCATGCCGCCACCTCAACCACCACTTCCGCCTCAAACCCAAACACGTCCACGACCCGCACACAGATTTTGCGGCTTCCTGCCTTAGCGGGTACGGTAAGTTGGGCTTGCGTAACGACCCGCAACGGGTCGCCGTCATTTTCGGTATTGCCGCGATAATCTTGCCATACCGAGCGGAACAATTGCCCATCGTAATCCGGGTCTACCGCCCAGTATTCGATCAACGCCAAGGGTTCGCTGTTGATAATGCCTTGCAGTTTGGCGCGGTTGGCTTCGTCGAGATTGATGGCTTCTGGGGAAAGCAGGACGTAGTTGTCGAGTTCGATGGTGAGTGTTTCTTCCCTCATCCCCGACCCTTCTCCCAGAGGGAGAAGGGAGGAAGCTCCTCTATCCTCTGCGAGAAGAGAAAGCATTCCATCTCCTTCATGACCAAAAGAAGACATCCCCTCTCCCTCAGGGAGAGGGTTGGGGTGAGGGGAATTAAAACTACGTCTTTGCACAGGCTTAATCGTCAAATACTGCAAACTGGCAAAGCGCACCGTGCCTTTCAACTTGTCCAATCCGCCTTTTTTCTTCAACCGATCCAGCAAATCCGGCGGGATCACCAGCACTTCCAGCTTATCGTCATTCAGGGCGGTAATCGTTTCACCGATGGACGGCTCAAAATTCCAGCCCAGCACCACGACCTTATCCCAGCCGCCCATCAAGGTATCGCGTTGGGCAATGGCTTTTTTCAGCGTTGCCGTGCCAGTGAGCTTGTTGGGTGAGTCGGCAAACACCAACACCTTATCCCCTCTCCCAGAATTTGTGTAGGTCGGGTTAGCGTAGCGTAACCCGACGTTATTGGCTTCGATTGTCGGGTTACGCTCTACCGAGCTAACCCGACCTACATCAGATGTTGCACCTGCTGGCATATAACCCAGATTGCGGTTGGGGTTTTCTTCCAACGGCAACGGCAATGCGCCGTAAAGTTGCAAGACAATTTGCGACAAATCGCCGATTTTAAACTGCCGTCCTAGCGTGGCTTTTGCCGCCTCCACTTGGTAATCACCGATGGCTTGGTACAGGAACGGCTGGGCGTTCTGGTCGATCAGGCGTTTCCGCATAATCATACAGGCGGGTTTGCCAAGGTCTGAGGTGATCCAGCGGCGGCCTAGTTTTTCGGCGACGGCTGCGGTTGTGCCTGAGCCGCCGAAGAAATCGGCGATTAGGCCATTTTCTGGACAGGAGGCTTGGATGATGCGGTCTAGGAGCTTTTCGGGTTTTTGGGTTCCGTATTCCACGCCTTCATTTGAGCGAGATGAAATTGCCATGAAATCGAACCACAAGTCTTGAACCTGTTTTCCTTCAATGTCATCTGCATATTGTTTGTAGCGTGGCGTACCGATTGAAGAAAAGAAAATCTTTCCCTCTGCTAAAGCCTGATTTATGCGTTCTTGAGACCAGACCCAATGTCGCCCTGATGGTGGGGCAAGTAACCCCTTTTCACCAAAGTAACGAGGAGCACCTTGTCCAGCAGCATTCATGGAAACCGATTTGTAATGTTTCCCAGTAATTTCACAGATATTGGGATACTCTTCTGCCGTTTCCTCTTCGCTACGTGGAACAAATACAGATTTGAAATTATAATTGTTAGCTTTGGTGTAGAAAAACAACGTATCGTGGATAACACCAAATTTATTGCCATCATTGTGACTATATGAGCGTCGCCAAATAATTTCATTGCGAAAATTTTCCTTTCCAAACACCTCATCTAAAACCAACTTCACATAATGCCCCACATGCCAATCCAGATGCACATAGATGGAACCGGTGTCGCTGAGTAGTTCCCGCATCAGGATCAAACGCGGCGTAATCATCGCCAGATAGGATGCCGTGCCGTCCGCCCAGGTGTCGGAATAGGCGAATTGTTCGATGACGGTGGGTTTTTGTTCCAGCTCCACGCCGGGCAGGGTAATTTTGGTGCGGTAATCGGCTTTGGAATCAAACGGTGGGTCTATGTAGATAAGGTCTACCTTGCCGCGCAAGCTGGGTGTATTATCGTCACCCGCCAGCAATGCCGCCATTGCCAGCAGGTTGTCGCCGTAAATCAAGCGGTTGTGCCACTCTGCGGATTCCGTTCGTTGTGAATCCTGAGCTTGCCGAAGGGTCGAACCATGAACGGAGTCCGCCGCCACTGTGTAGGTCGGGTTAGGTGTTAGCCGTAACCCGACGTTTGGGGCTTCGACTTGTCGGGTTACGCTATCGCTAACCCGACCTACGTTTTTGAAAATGTCATTTTGAGCCGTATCTTTCGCTGGCAACACCCATTCGCGGGTTTGCAGTCCGATACGATGTCGGCCTTCCAAGTTTTCCAGTATTTTTTCAGCGGTCTTCCGCCCATTGGCGACGATCTCGGGAAGTTGTTCGAGCAGGCTTTTTGCCATAACTAAATGTTCATCAATAAATGAACAGTAAGTTTATATTAAATTGAACAATTAGTTGTTATAAAGTCGCAACAAAACTTAACTTTCTGTTCATGGATGAGAAAACAGAATTTAGCCAACGCTTACGCAAAGCCATTGAGGATGCCGGATACTCGCTCCGGCCTACGGTATTGGAACGCGAATTCAATACCCGTTATTGGGGACGGTCAGTGACTGTACAGGCGGTGCGCCGCTGGTTGCGCGGCGAGGCAATTCCTTCACAGGACAAATTGCAGGTATTGGCGGAGTGGTTAAAAATAGAACCTCACGCCCTCCGTTTTGGCGAACAGGCGGCAGAGTCGATCCGCGCCAAACGGCGGCAATGGGACGAGGCGTTAGATTATCGGGAACGGGAAACGATTGAGGCTTATTTGAGCTTGCCGCTGCCGCAACGCAAAATTGTACGGGAGGTTATCCAGGCTTTTACCAAGGTGTTTGCATCAAATAAGTAGGGTGCGTTGTACGCACCAGAAACATTGGTGGTTGCACAAATCTGGCAACCGTTTGTTTTTTGTTGTTTTCCGGTGCATGGAATGCACCCTAAATGGCATCTGCCCCTTCTCCCTGAGGGAGAAGGCTGGGATGAGGGGGGATTATAAGCAATTGATTTACATGGCTATTAACAAGCCACAGGTTAACTGGCAATTGCTTTTAATAACCAATTGAATTTACAGAACTTGATATTTATCAACCTGTGCAAAGTATA
>JAYVGW010000156.1:0-11488 GCA_043771735.1 Methyloglobulus sp. | reverse complement strand
AGGCATATTTTAATAAGAATCAATTGGTTACAAAACCAGTGCCATTTTAAATATTATTTATATTCAATAAGTTACGGTTAATTGAGAACAGCCCCTAGTTAAAACACGAGCTGGATGAATAATCTGGGACAACAACAACTTTATATACTTATTTGGATGGGATATAACAAATGTGGAAAGTACAGCTATTTAAATTGAATTTCGACGGCCAAGAATCTCAAGCCGTAAAAGCTGTCGTGGACGGCGGTTGGCTCACGATGGGTGAAAAAACAATAGGCTTCGAGGAAAAGTTTTCTGCAATGCTGGGTGGCAATGCTATCTCTTTAGCGGTCACCAACTGCACTGCCGCATTGCATATGGCTTTGCTCGCACTAGACATAAAACCGGGCGATGAAGTGATTATCCCTGCGTTGACGTTTGTGGCAGACATCAATGTCGTCCGCTTAGTCGGTGCGACCCCAATATTGGCGGATTGCACAAGTTACGACGACTGGAATATGTCAGCCAAAACCATTAAAGCGCAAATAACGGCTAAAACCAAAGCTGTAATTCTGGTGCATTTTGCCGGTTTTCCCTGTGATATGGATGAAATCGTGGCCTTATGTAAGGAGAAAAAAATTGCCCTCATTGAAGACGTCGCCCATGCACCAGGTGCCAAATACAAAGGCCAAAGCTGTGGGACTATAGGGGATTTTGGCTGCTTTAGTTTCTTTACCAACAAAAATCTCTCCGTGGGTGAAGGCGGCATGATTGTCACTAAAGATCCGGAATTAGCCCAACAAGCCAAATACCTTAGGTCACATGGCATGACGGCTTTAACACTTGACCGCCATAAAGGCAGGGCGATTACTTATGATGTAGCCATATCTGGATTAAATTATCGAATTGATGAAATGCGGGCGGCATTGGGGACGGTCCAACTTGAGAAACTTCCGACAGCGAACGCGCAGAGAAAATCGCTCGTTGAAAGGTACGTATCCTTGCTAAAGGGAATAAAAGGGCTGTCGATACCGTTTTTAAACCTAGAAAATATAGAGCCGGTTTACCATATTTTCCCGATTTTGCTTGATGAAGGGATTGATCGAGTTAAGCTAATTGGAGCACTCAAAGAAGACGGTATTCAATCTTCAATACACTATCCCGCATTTAATACATTTACCGGCTTTAAGGACATTGGCCTCAATCCATGCCCAATTGCCGAAGATGTGGCCGCCCGAGAATTGACCTTGCCGCTTTATCCGACGATGACTATGGATGAAGTTGACCTGGTTGTCAGCAGCCTAAAAAATGCGTTGGCAAAAAATTAGCAAACACCTTGCTTTTAAACTTTTTTCTTTGCCAGATGCACATAATTTTTAGCCGAGATAAAATCGGATGGATTCCATTTTAGCTTTTGCCAAGGCCAATAACCATGATTTTTCGGCGCAGTTAGCACCCCACTGACGTTTTAATGTAGGTGGGATATTTTTATTTGGTTGCGGGGGATCACGCAATGGGTTTTGCATAGCCTTAAAATATTTATATTCGATGATTAATCAATTTGTTGAAATCAATTGACACTAAGCCCATTGGTTCTTACTGTCCTTTGCTGACTTGATTTTTTTGGTTCATTTTCTCCTTATCAGGCCAAGTTTTTTCCATTGCATGGATAAACTCATCGGAACTCACGTTTTGGACTAAAATTACGCCAATTACTAGAGCTAACAGATATTTTCTACCTATTTGTTAATGCACTTTGGATTTTTAAGACCAAAACACATCTCTTCATGAAATTAGCCTATTTTATTAACCAGTACCCCAAGGTTAGCCACAGCTTTATCCGCAGAGAAATTCTGGCATTGGAAAACCTTGGCTATGCCGTCGAGCGGTTTGCCCTGCGTACCGACAAAGATGAGCTGGTGGACCCGTTAGACCAAAGTGAGCTAAAAAAAACACGGTATATTCTTTCTGAACAACCCCTTAAGATAGCGTTAGCATTCCTAAGAACCTTTTGTGCTTCGCCATCAGTGTCTTTCAAAAGCTTGAAAGTTGCAATAAAGTTAGGATTACGGTCAGATCGTGGAGTAATAAGGCATCTTATCTATCTGATAGAAGCCTGTGTCTTACTGCAATGGGAAAAAACGGCTGGCATCGAACATATTCATGCCCACTTTGGCACCAACTCAACCACTGTGGTCATGCTGGCACATTTACTGGGCGGTGCGGGTTACAGTTTTACAGTCCATGGCCCAGAGGAATTTGATAAGCCGGAATTTATCCACCTGGCCGAGAAAATTTATCACTGTAAGTTTGTGGTTGCGATAAGTTCGTATGGCCGTAGCCAGCTATTTCGCTGGATTCCAGCGGCTGAGTGGCACAAAGTCAACATCGTGCGTTGTGGGCTTGATGCCGCTTTCCTAGCCCAAAAAGCCACCAAAATACCCAAAACCTCACGGCAATTACTGTGTATTGGTCGCTTGTGCGAACAAAAAGGCCAACTGCTGCTACTGGATGCGATCAAACAACTTCATGATGAAGGCGTAAACTGCAAATTGATATTGGCTGGTGACGGCCCCATGCGTAAGGAAATCGAGAGCCGGATAGCAGGATATAAATTGGGCAACATGGTAGAAATTACGGGTTGGATAAGCAGTGAGCAAGTTAAATCGCTATTGCATGAATCTAGAGGTATGGTGTTGCCGAGCTTTGCGGAAGGCTTGCCCGTGGTTATTATGGAAGCCTTGGCACTGCGCCGACCAGTTATTTCAACCTATGTTGCGGGAATCCCTGAATTAATCCAGCAAGGCAAAAATGGCTGGCTAGTTCCGCCTGGGGATGTCAACAGCTTGAAAACAGCCATACAGGAGCTGCTGGATACCAGTATTGCTGACCTTGAGGTTATGGGACAACATGGCTTCGATGCTGTCAACGCCCAGCATAATATAACAACAGAAGCCGCCAAAATGGCTGGTTTATTCGCAGGGGCCATTGCCTGATGATTTTGGATTTGTTCCTCATTTTATTTGCCGCATTGCTTTCAATCCCGTTACTGATTATCGGGACTGAGTGCCTGGTCGCGCTTTGCTTTGATGCCCAACCGCCGCCCTGCCCTGATACGCTCGATAAAGCTATTGCGTATAAAATTTTGATCCCGGCCCATAATGAAGCCGGCATCATCGCCAAAACGCTTGCCAAATTAATTGCTGAGTTGCCTGATGCTAACCCTAAAAACATAATCCTGATTGCCGATAATTGCTCAGATACCACAGCCAAGATAGCGCAATCGTTAGGCGTTACCGTATTGGAAAGGAACAATGCTAACCAGCGCGGCAAGGGATTTGCCCTGGATTTTGGCATTCAATATTTGAAAGCCAACAAACATCCAGACGTATTAGTCATCATTGATGCTGATTGTGAAACCAGCAAACACTCACTTACTGCATTAATCAATCTAGTATTCGGAATAGGTAAGCCTGCACAAATGACCAACATCATGCGGGTGGTGGACAATGCTAATATCAAACAAAAAATTGCTGGCTTTGCCTGGCTGCTAAAAAATAAAATCCGCCCTTTGGCCATGAACAGAATGGGGTTGCCAGTGCCATTAACCGGAACGGGCATGGCCTTACCTTGGCAATTGCTTGACACCGTAAAAGTGGGACACGGCAATATTGTTGAAGATATGCAGTTGGGTATTGATTGCGCCATCAATGGCTATGCACCCAATTTTTGTCCCACTGCCGTGGTTTACAGTGATTTCCCCGAACAGTCTTCCGCCGAACTTACCCAACGTACCCGTTGGGAACATGGGCATTTACAAACCATTTTTTATCAACTGCCTATTCTTATTAAAGAGTCTTACCGGCAAAAAAACTGGCGTTTGTTGGCTATGGCATTGGATGTTGGCGTACCGCCCTTGTCGTTATTGGTGATGATTTCCTTGTCCGGTTTAGTGGCCTTGTCACTACTCTTATTGGCAACGGAAACCGCAACTGCATTCCAATTATTGCTGCTGAGTTTTTCTTACTTTGCTGTTACGCTTACTGGCGTTTGGTGGCGTTTTGGGCAGGATTATTTGACAGCGAAAGAGCTGGCTGGAATCCCGTGGTATGTGGCCTCTAAGTTATCAATCTATTTGGCTTTTATAGTTAAACGCCAAAAAGAATGGGTTAGGACTGACCGTGACAATTAAGGAATCTCTAATTCCATTCATGGCTCAACGACCGAAGGACTTTTTCACGGATTCATTAAATTTTATGGGTATTCGATAAAAGTGTGTGGAAAATGGATGAAAAACCCATTCAACACACAATCAAGTGGCGTAACGAGCCTACGTAGGAAATATTGACGCTCACAAACAAACTAAAACATTAATCCACCAAAAACCCGCCACTCTGATGTTGCCACATGGCATAGTATTTCCCCTGTTTGTCCAGCAATTGTTGATGCGTGCCCTCTTCTATGATTTTTCCGTATTCCAGCACCACAATGCGGTCCATTTTTAGGATGGTGGAAAGGCGATGGGCTATGATGATGGCGGTCTTATCTTTGATGAGATTGAAAATGGCGACTTGGATTTGCTGCTCGGTGAGCGAATCCAAGGCACTGGTGGCTTCATCCAGCACCACAATAGGTGCGTCTTCAAGGAATGCCCGGGCAATGGCGATACGCTGCTTTTCGCCGCCCGACAATTTAACTCCACGCTCACCCACCATCGTGTCGAATTTATCGGGAAGGTCATCAATAAAATCAAAACTGCATGATTTTTTTGCCACTTCAATCAATTCAGCATCACTAATATCCGTGCCCAGCGTAATATTGTCACGGACGGATCGGTGAAATAAATCCGGTTGCTGCGGAACCATGGAAATTTGTTTCCTTAGCGAATCCAACGTAAAAGCCTTGGCATTCACAGCATCGTAAGTAATACAACCTTGTTGAGGTTCAAGAAACCGGAACAACAGCTTGGTTAAGGATGACTTACCTGAACCCGATTGCCCGACCAGCGCTATTTTCTCACCAGCTTTAATATCCAGGTTAAAATTCTCAAACAGCCGAGTTTGCTGTGGATTGACTGCATTGTAAGTAAACCCGAGATTGTTAAGATGGATTGCACCTTGGCTTATGGTAATGGGCTTGGCGTTAGGCGCATCCCGTTCCAGGTCGTCCTGTCGAAATATTTCCGCCATTTCAGCGGCATCAGCCAATGCGGTAAAAAAATTCCTGAAGTTTCGGCCAAATTCCCATAAGCGCTGGATCAACATAATCATGATGGATTGGAACAAGACAAACTCGCCCACCTCAAAATGCCCTGCCTTCCACTTTTCTATCATCAAATAGATCAGCAGCAGTTCCATCCCAAAGGTCATCACCCCTTGCACGGCAAAGGAAATGAAAGTCATCAGCCAGGCGATTTTTTTCCGGCGATAGACCTCGTTGGATGCACTATTGACACGGTTTTGTTCGTTATTTTCCAAGGCAAAGGTTTTCACAATGAAAATATTGCTGATGGCATCGGAAACAACGCCGCCGACTTTGCTGTCGCCTTCTGCGACGGCCTTATCAAAGCGCATTTTCCACATTGAAAAGCCAATATTCCAAGCGATGAGCAAGGCAACCCAAGCGAGAAAATACAGCGCAAACTGGCGTTGGTGTTGGTAGAAAATGCTGAATGAAATGGCAACCGCCAGCAGGTTCATATAAAACTGGAACAGAAACCAGTCCATGATGATTTCAAAAGACCGCGAGAAACGGTTGGCTTGCTTGATCAGGCTGCCGGAAAAATTATTCTCAAAAAAAGTGGTCTTCTGCTTTTTCAGGACATCAAAACAGCGCTTTTCCAACAGGTTAACGCCACCGCCATCCAACGGCACAATTGCCAGTTCAAGAAAGCGCCACGAAATCCAAATACCAGCAAAGACGAAGGCTAGCTGTTTTAGGTTATCCAGCAAATCTGCTAATGTCGTCTCAGAATAAGGTGCGGCAAGACCATTAGCGATGTTTTTGTAATACGTCGGTGCCAGCAAATCCAAGCCAGTGGCACCAGCGAGTGCCAGTAAAGCCAATAAAAAATACCACTTCTTCTGCCAGACGACCCGCCCGTATTCCCTGAATATAATGCCCATTTGGATTTGTTTTACACTTACGTTTTATAGAATTATTTATGCTGTCGGCTTTGCAGTGTGTTTTTGCAAAACGCCGTACACAAGATACAGTGACCCGCATTAAAATCAAATGTTACTGGCTTTTATTGCGTTAGCAGCAGGCGGTCTCTCGTTGCCAACTTATTGTTTATACCATGCCACCATGACATCTTCTATGTTGGCGAGCATTACGGAATGCGCAACCCGTTTATACCCTGCACTTAAACAGACCTACTTCTTTAGCTTATGATTAATAAATACATTGCTAATTCTGATAGATCCATTATAATTGGCGGTCTTAATCGCGGGGTGGAGCAGCTTGGTAGCTCGTCGGGCTCATAACCCGAAGGTCGTAGGTTCAAATCCTGCCCCCGCTACCAGTTACAAGGAAGCCCCAGTCTGGGGTTTTTTATTTTAGGGGCTTTGGGGCTTAAAAGCTTACTATAGGTTTTAATGGAAGAGCCGCTGGCTCTTTTTTTATGTGCGAAGATTTGATGAGGAAAAAATGAAGCAAGCCCCTGTGCATTTGGTGAATTTAATCGAACCAATTGTTGAAGGTTTAGGATACGAATGTGTCGGCATCGACTATCACCCACACCCCAAACATGGCTTGCTCAGAATTTACATCGATAGCCCTAATGGTATCTTGGTAGATGATTGTTCCAAGGTCAGCCACCAAATCAGTGGCGTACTCGATGTTGAAGACCCTATCCCAGACAACTACCAATTGGAAGTTTCTTCGCCAGGTGCGGAAAGGCCCTTCTTCCATGTACACCAGTTTGAACAATTTATTGGCAGCACGGTCTTGGTGAATGTTTACCAAGCCATCGCTGGCCGAAAAAAAATTACCGGCGTGATTGAAAAAGTTGTAGACGACATCATCACCCTACGCGAAACAGACCAGATTATTGAGGTCCCATTCGACGCGATGAGCAAAGCGCGTTTGGTGCCTGACTATTTACACAAAAAAGGAGGACGACATGGCAAATAAAGAGATTTTATTAGTAGCCGAGGTATTTTCTAATGAAAAAGAGATTGACAAGGAAATTGTCTTTGAAGCTATTGAGTCCGCCTTAGAAGCGGCTACGATCAAGCGCCATACCAACCAAATCAAGGTTCGTGTCAATATCGACAGAAAAACCGGCGATTACGTCACCTACCGGCAGTGGGACGTGGTTGATGCCAATCCTGAGATTGACGGCGACGTTGAATTTCCCGCCACGCAAATCTTATTGGAAGTCGCACGTTTCGACAATAAAGATGCCCAAGTTGGGGATGTGGTCGAGGAGGAAATCGATTCCGTTGACTTTGGCCGCATTGCCGCGCAAACGGCGAAACAAGTCATTATCCATAAAGTCCGCGAAGCTGAACGGCAAAAAATAGTTGAGGCTTATCAAAGCCGCGTCGGCGAGCTTATCACAGGCATAGTCAAACGCATTGAAAAAGGCAATATTTATCTGGACTTGGGTGGCCATGTAGAAGGCTTTATCGCCAAAGAAGACATGATTCCACGGGAAGCTGTCCGCATCGGCGACCGGATTCGCGGCTACTTAAAAGATGTCCGTTCGGAACCTCGCGGCCCACAACTGTTTATCAGCCGTACCGCACCGGAACTGTTGATTGCCCTATTCCGCCTGGAAGTGCCTGAAGTCAACGAAGGCATGATCTCAATTATGGGCGCGGCCAGGGATCCTGGCTCACGAGCCAAAATTGCTGTTAAAGGCAATGACCCCAGGCTTGATCCTGTCGGTGCTTGCGTGGGTATGCGCGGATCAAGAGTGCAATCAGTCACCAATGAACTGGCGGGTGAACGTGTCGATATTATCCTGTGGAATCCCAGTGAAGCCCAGTTTGTGATCAATGCCATGGCCCCTGCGGAAATCCAGTCCATCGTTGTGGACGAGGACAAGCACAGCATGGATTTGGCAGTGGTTTCAGAAAACCTGTCCCAAGCCATAGGCCGGGGTGGCCAGAACGTGCGTTTGGCAACCCAGCTCACGGGCTGGGAATTAAATGTACTTGATGCCACCAAAGCGGAAGAAAAGAGCGAAGCCGAAGGAGCAAAAATCAAGCAACTATTTGTTGAACAGCTGGATGTCGATGAAGATATTGCCTTGATCTTAGTGGAAGAAGGCTTCAATACCGTCGAAGAAATTGCTTATGTTCCGGTCAGCGAAATGCTGGAAATTGAAGGCTTTGATGAAGCCCTGGTCGAGGAACTGAGAAGTCGGGCAAAAGATGCCCTGCTCATCAGGGCGTTGGCGGTGGAAGAAAAAATTGAATCGGCAGAACCTGCGGATGACTTGCTTGAAATGGATGGCATGGACAAAGAACTGGCTTACGAAATGGCGGGCCTAGGCATTATCACCATGGAAGATTTAGCGGAACAGTCGGTTGACGATTTGCTGGGCATTAGTGGCATAACTGAAGAACGGGCTGCACAATTAATTATGAAAGCCCGCGAGCCATGGTTTGCAGAAGCGTCAGGTGAATAGATAAGGAGTAGGATATGAGCGAGAAAACAGTACGTGAATTAGCTGAGGTGGTAAAAATACCCCTAGAACGGTTATTGGTGCAACTTAAAGAAGCGGGGCTTTCTGTCGGTACGGCTGATGAGGTCATTAGTGATGATGACCAAACCAAATTACTGGCCCACTTGCGTAGCCGACATGGGAAGCCAGCCGGAGAAGCAGAAAAGCAACGCGTCACGCTGGTGCGGACAAAGCATATTGAAATCAAACAGGCAACTGCACCCGGAAGCTCCACCAAGACCATCAACGTCGAATTCCGTAAAACGAAAAACTATGTCAATGTCAAGCACAAGGAAGAGTTGGAAACGGCCACACCAGAACTTATTGAACAAGCACCTACGCCTGAAATAATCGCTCAAACAGAGCAACACCCCGTTGCCAAAGACGCTACGAAAACAGTCGAAAATGAACAGCAAGAAACTGTCTTAACGCCCACGTTAACCAGTGCCGAACCAGCATTGCAAGCGCCAGAAAGCGTCACTGTAGATATAGTCGAACCGGTTTCGGATGCCGAACCCGAAGACTCAACAACCAAGTCGGACAAGAAAGGCAAGCAAGAGAAACCTGTAAAAAGTAAAGAAGTTGAAGCGCCTAAAAAGAAACTGAACGAAAAAGAGCTTCGTCTGGAAGAGTCCATTAAAAAGAATTCCGAAAGAGTAAAGCAACAAGCAGAAGGCAAAAAAGCAACGCTGCATAGGAACAAACTTGATGAAGATGGCCGTGCGGTAAATTATTCCAGAAAAGGCAAAAAGAAAGCCAAGACTCCAACGCGCGGCTCTACCCAATCCGACGGCAAACATCAATTCGAAATGCCGGTTGCTCCTATGGTAAAAGAAGTGACGATACCGGAAACGATTATCGTCTCTGATCTTGCCCAAAAGATGAGCTTGAAAGCGGCATTGGTCATCAAGCACTTGATGAAGTTGGGCATCATGGCGACCATCAACCAAAGCATCGACCAGGACACTGCCGCTATTCTGGTGGAAGAGCTGGGGCACAAAGCCATCATGCAGAACGATGATGATTTTGAACAAGATATGCTCACAGAAGCGCAACAGGAAGACAACCGCATTCCTGTACCCAGGGCCCCGATTGTCACCATTATGGGCCATGTCGATCACGGTAAAACCTCGTTGCTGGATTACATCCGTAAAACCCGCGTTGCCGCAGGCGAAGCTGGCGGCATTACCCAGCATATCGGCGCATACCAGGTAAAAACCGACCATGGTTCGGTGACTTTTCTGGATACCCCGGGCCATGCCGCGTTCACCGCAATGCGTGCCCGTGGTGCTGATGTCACTGACGTAGTTATTGTAGTGGTAGCGGCTGACGACGGCGTTATGCCCCAGACTAAAGAAGCGGTGGAACACGCCAAGGCGGCGAATGTGCCGATTATTGTCGCCATGAACAAGATCGACAAGCCTGACGCAAACCCTGACAAGGTGATGCAAGAATTGTCCAATATTAACGTTGTGCCCGAAGAGTGGGGCGGCGATGTCCAATTCCTCAAAATCTCCGCCAAAACTGGGGAAGGCATTGACGAGCTTATCGAAGCGCTGATTGTCCAAACCGAAATATTGGAACTGAAAGCGCCAGTCGAAGGCGCTGCATCCGGTATTGTCATCGAATCTAGGCTGGACAAAGGCCGTGGTGCGGTGGCAACCGTACTGATCCAAAAAGGCACGCTGGAAAGTGGCCAGATGGTCTTATGTGGCCATGAATTCGGACGGGTCCGCGCCATGTTCAATGAAAACGGCAAACCCATTAAAGAAGCCGGCCCTTGTGTGCCGGTTGAAATCCTTGGTTTGTCTGGAACGCCCTTTGCCGGTGATGAATTTCTGGTGGTACAAAACGAACGCGTTGCCAAAGACTTGGCCAAGCATCGTGAAGACCGCAAACGCTCCACTAAACATGCCGCCCAAAGCGCTTCAAAACTGGATGAAGTCTTCTCACGGATGGCTACTGGTGAGATCGCCAGCGTCAACCTGGTTCTCAAAACCGATGTCCAAGGCAGCTTGGAAGCCTTGCGTGGCTCCCTGGTTGATTTGTCGAACGAGGAAGTGGAAGTCAAAGTCATCTACGGCGGCGTTGGCGGCATCAATGAAGGCGACGTTAACCTGGCGTTGGCATCGGGGGCCATTTTGATGGGCTTTAACGTCAGGGCGGATGCGACAGCCAGAAGGTTGATCGAAGAAAAAGGCGTAGACCTGCATTATTACAGCGTCATTTACGATGCCATTGATGAGGTCAAAAAATCCATCAGCGGCATGTTGGCGCCCGAAATCAAGGAAACTATCGTCGGCCTTGCCGAAGTGCGCGATGTCTTCAAGTCACCTAAATTTGGTGCCATTGCAGGCTGTATGGTGGTTGACGGTTACGTAAAACGTAACTTGCCTATCCGCGTATTGCGGGAAAACGTGGTGATTTATGAAGGCCAATTGGAATCTTTACGCCGCTTTAAAGACGATGCCGCCGAAGTCAAAATGGGTATGGAATGCGGTATCGGCGTAAAAAATTACAACGATGTACAACCGGGCGATCAAATCGAAGTATTTGAACGCACTGAAATCAAACGCGTTTTATAAAGCTGATGCCTAAAGAATTTGGCCGTAGCGCCCGTGTTTCATCGCAAATGCAGAAAGAACTGGCGTTAATCCTGCAACGCGACATTGATGATTCGAGGTTGGGTTTTATCACCATCAATGAAGTCGTGTTGAGTAAAGATTTGGCTTCCGCCAAAATCTACTTTACCGTGCTTAACTCTGACGGGCTGGCCAAGAAGAACCACATTAAGTGGCTGAACGAACTAGCCCCCATGATTCGGCATCTCTTGGC
>JAYVGW010000155.1:0-4837 GCA_043771735.1 Methyloglobulus sp. | reverse complement strand
GTGCTCGAAATCCTCATGTACGTCCAGTACACTCCGGTTTCTGCGCTCCGTGCGCCTTGCACTCGAACCGCTCGCGACGCTTTTAAAACACGTTCTAAGGCAAAAAAACCGTAAAGCCGAATAGATCAGGAGCGCGTATGACCCACAACGATTCGAGAACTTTGCAAGACTTGGCGGTCTACGCGGATTGCCTGCCTGATACTCGATTCAGTGAACTGATCCATCTGTTTACATTGCAACACTTTGCCGCTTTACAGGCTGATCGCTTTCCTTTTTACCGCACCACCTTTTGGTATCCTTCTGGCCGTCAGCCAGAAACTATCTTTGAGCGCGTTATCGAGGACTTGCGTCCCGTAGCGCGTCCATCGGCCAAGGTCGTTGGGGTTGAGTGGTGGTTCAGTGTCCTCAATATCAATGCCACGCCGCAATGGCTTCTGGCTTGCCATTTTGACCGCAACGATCTCGATGAGCGTGACGTGCGGCATATCGTTTTTCCCGAGTGGGCCAGTGTGCTCTTTTTGAACGCCGTGCCCTATGGTGAACTCGTCGTCACCGATCAAGTGATCAACAACGTCGGCAAACCGACACCCCGTGAACCCGATACTATGCGTTTTGTGCATCCTAGCCCAAATCAATATGCGCTTTTCCCCGGACAGCTTTATCATGGCGTGCTTGGGCGAATGTGGCGTCCAATGCAACCCAACTCAGTGCGGGTCTCGATGGCCGTCAACTGGTGGACTGAGAAGCCCAAGGCTGGATATATGCGGGATTCAAGGGAAGCGATGGCGACGTTTGGGTTAGGGTAGGTGGCGCTTTTGGTCGCTCATTAAAAATCCCCTCCCCCGAAGGGAGACGGCGCGGATTCCCTATCCGCTGCCGCACTTCCTCCATCCCTGGAGGGCGAAGGAGTTTTTGAATTTTCAGAGGTTTCCATAAGAAATATTGAACATTGCGGATGATCAGTGGTAGCTTACGTTCGCGGCCTGATATCTTAATAAGGAAATCTCTAATAATCCCCTAATACTAAAACCAGTGTGTTATGCGGCTAAACCACTTGTCCCTTGTCGGGTGATTTTCGAAAGGCACCAACTTACTAAGGCGTATCCAAAAAAAAGGAGTTGAGCTTGTGAATGACCCGCTTTTCCGCCAAGAAGTATTGGCCGAGCGCCAGGCCCAATGGCTGGGCACGGTATTGCTCACGCCAAAATTGCCCCACCGTCTGTTTGTAATTTATGCCTTGTTCGTAATCGCTGCCATTGCTACGTTACTTTTTTTTGGCGAATACGCACGCACCGCAAAAGTCAACGGCTGGTTAGTGCCGGAGCATGGGGTGGTTAGGGTATTCGCTACGCAAATTGGCGTGGTCACTAAAGTGAATATCAAGGAAGGTGCAAAGGTGTCAAAAGGTGAGCCGCTGTTGGCGCTTTCTACCGAATTACAAAGTGCCACCCTGGGCAACACCCAAGAACAAATTACCCGTGAACTCAGCCGCAGACGCGCTAACCTACAGGAAGAGTTACGGCAACAGAAACGACTGCTTGATCAGCAGACACAGGCATTTTCCAATCGGCTGGGGGCGCTAGGTTCTGAAGAAGAGCAAATCAGTGACGAAATAGCGCTACAAAAAGCACAACTAAGGTTGGCTGAAAAATCTGCGGCGAAACTGGGTGAGCTATTCGAAAAGGGCTTCATATCCGAGCATCGATTTCAGCTCGCGGATGAGGCTAAATTGGAGCAAACCGCCAAGCTGCGCGCGCTTGAAAGGAACAAGACCAATTTGCGCCGTGAACGTCTGACTATTGAGGGTGAGATGAATGATTTGCCGTTGAAATTCCAGTCGCAAATCGCCACTATCGAGCGCAGTATCTCCACTATTGGGCAGGAATTTGCCGAAGCCGAAGCAAAACGCGAAACCGTTATTGCCGCACCCCAAGACGGAACTGTCACCGCTATCCAGGCGGAAGTTGGCGAACGCGCCAATATGACAGCGCCGTTGCTAAGTATTTTGCCGGAGGGCGCAAAACTGGAGGCGCATCTTTATTCGCCAAGCCGATCCATAGGCTTTGTTCGAGCAGGACAAAAAGTATTGATCCGCTATCAGGCTTATCCTTATCAGAAATTCGGGCATTATAAAGGCACGGTTACCAATATTTCCCGTTCAGCCATGAGCCCTAATGAATTGCCTGCGCAACTTGCCGGGCTAACCAGTCTGTATGGTTCGAACGACCCGGTCTATCGGCTCACTGTTAGCCTATTAAACCAAACAGTGACTGCTTACGGCCAGCAAGTTGCGCTGCAACCGGGGATGCAATTGGAGGCGGATATTGTTATCGAACGGCGCAAGTTGATTGAATGGATGCTCGACCCCTTGTTTACCCTGACTGGGAAGTGGAGCTGATGAGCCTATTAAATGATCTCAATTTGGGTTGGCGAGTACGCTTGCCGATGGTGTTGCAAGCCGAGGCTGCCGAATGCGGCCTTGCGTGCATGGCTATGGTGGCGGCTTACTATGGGCATCACGCCGATATTTCTGAGTTGCGCCGCCGTTTCGGCTTATCCCTGCGCGGTGCCACCTTGAAAGATCTCACGCAGGTTGCGGAGCGGATTGGTCTTGTCACCCGGCCTGTAAGGCTCGAACTGGAAGAATTGAACCAACTCAAACCCCCCTGCATTCTACATTGGGACCTGAATCATTTTGTGGTATTAAAAAGCGTAAGCCACAAAAGCATGGTGATTCACGACCCTGCCGCAGGGGTGCGAAAATTGTCCTTTGCAGAGGCATCCAAGCATTTCACCGGCGTGGCGGTCGAGTTCAGTCCCTCGAGCAACTTTGAACCGGCGCAACCTGCCCCGCGCTTGCGTTTTCGCGCACTCGTGGGGCGTATGGTTGGGCTCAAACGTTCGCTGGGACAAATATTCCTGCTTGCGTTAGCCATTGAGGCCTGCACAGTCATGGCACCGTTTTTTATGCAATGGGTGGTGGACCATGCCTTAATGACAGCCGACTATGACCTGCTGCTTACGCTTGTGCTGGGTTTTTTTCTGTTGTTAATCGTCAGGGTCTCGGTTTCTGCGATGCGTGGATGGATGCTGATTTCCCTGGGCGCATCGCTTAAGGTGCAAGGCCGTGCGAACCTTTTTTCCCATCTCATCAACTTGCCCTCATCGTTCTTTGAAGCCCGCTACATGGGCGATGTGATGTCGCGTTTCGGTTCGCAGGAGACTATTCTGCAAGCGATTACGACGGATATGGTAGAAGTGATGCTGGATGGCTTACTGGCGTTGATTACCTTGATTGTCATGTTCTTGTATGAGCCGACACTGGCAATGGTCGTGCTGACTGGCGCGGTTTTATATGGCTTGCTGCGCTGGGCTGCCTATCAACCCTTGCGTCAAGCGTCAATGGAAGCCATCGTGTGGGCGGCACGCCGGGATAGCCATTTTCTCGAAACGTTGCGCGGCATCAAAACGATCAAGTTATTCAATGCGCAAGGCTCCCGTCGCGCGCACTGGCTGAATCTTTTGGTGCAAACCATCAACCGGCAGTTGACGACCCAAAAGCTAAATCTTCTTTTCCGCCATGCCAATATGTTGTTGACTGGTGTGTTGGCAATATTGGTGGTATGGCTTGGCGCGAAGCAGGTATTGGCGAATACGTTTACCGTTGGCATGTTATTGGCCTTTATTGCTTACAAGGATCAGTTTATGACAAGGGTAAGCGATCTTATCAACAAGGGATTGGACTTTTATATGCTTCGTCTGCATTCCGAACGCTTGGCGGACATCGCGCTCACCGAACCTGAATTACGTGACCAGGGAACTGCCTGGAAAAGTAGTCCGCAACGTGCTGATGCCAAAGCAAATGATTTGCGTATCCGTTACGGCGAAAATGAGTCCGAAGACCAATTTCGGACTCGATTAGCCGATATTATTAAAAAAGGGCTAGGCCTATATATGTTCCTTTTACGTTCCGATCAGTTGACCGGGATTGTTCCTGCCGAACTTAAGCTGCACGATCAGGTAGATAACTGGAAAAGTCAACCGCAAGGCGTTTCTATCGAAGTGCGTAATCTACGCTTCCGTTACGGCGAAAATGAGCCTTGGGTGCTGGATGGGGTCAGTTTTATCATCAATGCCGGTGAGACCGTGGCTATTGTCGGGACATCGGGTTGCGGCAAAACCACTTTGCTGAAAATACTGGCCAGCCTGCTGCAACCAATCGAAGGCGAAATACTGATAGAGGGCCGCCCGCTAGCGAGTGTCGGCATGGAACGCTATCGCTCCATGCTTGGCGTGGTCATGCAGGATGACCAATTGTTTGCAGGCTCTATCGCCGACAACATCAGTTTTTTTTCCGATTACCCCGATCCGCGGCATGTTGAAGCCTGCGCCAGGCAGGCAGCTATTCATGACGATATTGCCAAAATGCCGATGGATTACAACACGCTGATTGGCGACATGGGTACAGTGCTGTCAGGGGGGCAAAAACAACGGGTATTGCTTGCCCGGGCGCTATATCATCGACCATCGGTATTATTGTTGGATGAGGCCACTAGCCATCTGGATGTTGAGCGGGAAAAGGCAGTCAACGCGGCCATCCGGTCAACCCACGTCACGCGTATTATTGTCGCCCATCGGCCCGAAACCATCCATTCTACTGACCGGACCATCGTACTGGATAAAGGCAAAGTAGCCAAAGACTTGAAGGAAGCTGAAAGTTTTGGAATCAAGGGCATTAGCTAGGGGCTGTTCTCAATTAACCGTAACTTATTGAATATAAATAATAATTAAAATGGCACTGGTTTTGTAACCAATTGATTCTTATTAAAATATGCCT
>JAYVGW010000154.1:0-6155 GCA_043771735.1 Methyloglobulus sp. | reverse complement strand
CAAATCAACAATGTCAGTGTTGTATTCTAAGGTATATGTATAACATTGTGGAAAGCGGCCTATTTGCCAAATTTCAGGGATGCCGCGTATCTAACTGTCGAACTATTGTAGATCCTGTAGATCCGTCTGTTTTGCCGATAACGGACAGGTGTTTATTAAGCAGGTAACTGGCTAACAATATGCTCCCCAATTGCCAGTGAAGCTGTTGCGGCAGGGCTTGGGGCATTAAGGACATGGATAGCGTTATCGCGTACCACTAAATGAAAATCATTGACTAATTCACCTGAAACTTTCATGGCTTGGGCACGAACACCCGCATGGCCCGGTTCTAGGTCATCGACCTTTATGTCAGGCACAAGCCTTTGCAGTGTCTGACAAAAGTGGTCTTTACTCAAGGATTGAGCCAATTCAGTAAATGCCATTGCTGGATATTTGCGGAGGAAGCGCCACAGCCCTGGGAAAAGCAAGGCATCAAGCATGTCTCGAATGTCAATTTTGCTCAAGCGGTAGCCTTCGCGGGCAAACGCCAACACCGCATTAGGGCCGGCTTCAACACCGCCTTGAATCATCCGGGTAAAATGGACACCCAGAAATGGAAATTCTGGATTGGGCACTGGATAAACCAGGTTTCTCACAAGATGTTGTGCGGAAGGTTTAAGTTGATAATATTCCCCACGAAAGGGAATAATCCTCACATCCCTTTGCTCCCCTGCCAGTTCGGCGATACGGTCACAATATAATCCGGCACAATTGATTAAAAAATCAGCGGAGAATTCAGCGTTCGCGGTTGCCGCGATCCATGCGCCAGCTTTTTGTTCGATACTTACAACCTTGGCATCGGTGACAATCTGCCCTCCACGGTCTTGAATAATGGCGACCATCCGGTCACAAACCTGCCGATAATCCACGATACCTTCTTCCGGCACATGTGCGGCGGCGATGGCATTGACGTTAGGCTCTATTTTTCGTATTTCATCCCCCTCGATTTTTCTCAACCCTTGCAGTCCATTGGCCGCCCCGCGCCGGAGTAATTCATCCAAACGTGGCAATTCGTCTGGCGTAACTGCTACCACAAGCTTGCCGCAGATTTCGTGATCGATATTTTCCGCACGGCAAAAAGCGACCATTTGTTTGATGCCAGTTACGGCCAATTTCGCTTTCGCAGAACCGGGTGCATAATACAAACCCGCATGCAAAACGCCGCTATTGTGTGTACTCTGGTGCATGCCGACTGATGATTCTTTTTCCAGCAAAGTGACTTTTGCCGAAGGAAACCGCTCCAGTAACCGATAAGTAGTGGCCAAACCCACTAGCCCACCACCGATGATGAGAAAAGATTTTTGTTTGTTCATTAAGTTATTTTCAGTAAAGGTTGTGGCTAATCAACTGGATGCCTGTTGATTAGCAGACAGTGTAAACGACTATTTTAGTTGTTGGGCATCGGTAAGTGTAGCTATTTCAATGTTGAATGTCTTCAAAATTCTAGTCATCATGCACCCAACACCTGACCTTGAAATAAACCGCGTCTTTTTGGGGCTGAAATTTTCTTGAATTCCTAAAACGGTTGCGAACTCAAGCAAAATATTCGATACTCCGACCCTTGCAGTAGATTGTGTTTGCCGGATTTAACTAACAATGATTGGAGATTAAATTTTTATGAACAAATCAATTATCTTAGGGTTGGTTGTATGTGCCTTGTCACTTAACTCTTTCAGTGCTTTGGCCGTTACCGACGATAAATACCCTGCCGCTAATTTTGAACCTAGCGTGACTTATATTGACGAAAGCGCAAACCAGTCGCAATCATCGACTACGGATGAAAAGTATCCAGCGGCGAATTTCCAACCTAAGGTGACTTATATCGATGAGAATGCCGAACAAACGCAATTAACGAAAGCACCTGTGATTGATGAGAAATACCCTGCATCAAATTTTGAGTCGAAAGTGATTTATTCTGATGATAGTGCTGCCGTCACTGAACAAGCACCGGAACAGCCAGACCAGTTTGATCCCAAATACCCTGCGGCTTACTTTAAGCCTAAAATAATCTATCCTTAATCTTTGTTTTTCTGAATTACAAAGAAGCCGCTTTCTTGAATGCTATGTAAGGTTCAAATCAATTGGTCCCGTATTTATCGAAACCAAGGGAGCCTTATCGAGGTATGACTTGAACCAATTTATTCAAAAATATCTTAACTTATTGCTATTTATTTATATTTATTTATAAAAAAGTGTTTCTTAATCGCCTGTAACGTAAGAATAAATAATTATAGTGCCGTCAGTTATTGAAACTGGTGGCTTACATTAAAAGATAGGAAACGCCATGACGCAGTTGAATTACACCATCACTGGTAACGATTTACAGTACATAAAAATTATCCTCGAGCCCGGACAGGAAGCCATTGCCGAACAAGGGGCGATGATGTACGTGGATAAACACATTGTCGTCGATACCATCCTGGGTGATGGCGGCCCTTCCAGGCTGGGCGGAATAGGGCGGTTTTGGAATGCGGTCAAGCGTTCCTTCACGGGCGAGTCGATGTTCAGCTCCATTTACCGGAATACCGCCAACAAGCCACAAACCATTGCCATTGCCGCACCCAGCCCCGGTGAAATCGTCCCGATTAACTTATCCGAACATGGCGGCATGATTATTTGCCAAAAAGGCGCTTATATTGCTGGGCAGTTAGGGCAACGAATCCAATTGGCTTTCCAGAAGCGCTTACGTGTGGGGTTTTTCGGTGGCGAAGGCTTCATCATGCAGAAAATCAGCGGACAAGGCATTGTTTTTATCCATGCTTCCGGCACGTTGAAAGAAGCCATATTAAGCCCCGATGACGAACTCAAGATTGATACTGGCTGTTTGGTGGGGATGTCATCTACTATCCGTTACGACATCAAATATACGGGCAAGTTGAAAAACAGCCTGTTTGGTGGTGAAGGCTTGTTTTATGCGACCGTTTCCGGCCCCGGCAAAGTGTGGATACAATCCTTGCCGATGAATCGCTTAAGCAAAGTATTGATGGGTGCGGCCTTAACAGGGAGCAGTAGCCGCTCGTCCTGGATGGGCAAGTTTTACCTGCTCGCCGTTATCCTGTTTGCCATCGCCACTGTCTATACCAAACCTTGACATGAATAATGAAGCCAGCATTTTATTGTTTGGCCCTGAGCTGCCTAACGCTGGACACCCGACGACTTGCTTGGTCGAACAAGGCCGGATTTATCTGCCCAGCCAAAAACAATCAATAAACTTTCCAGAATTAGAAGCCAGGGTCGGCAGTTTTGACCACAATCAATTGCAATTATGTTGGCAGTACCAAGGCAATACCTGGATGCTGATCCCAGCCAATCAAGATGCACAAAAAACATTGCTTAAGTCACTGCCCAGAAAAGAAATTAAAGGATTAGGCAAATGGAAGCGGGAAACCTTAGGCCAAAGTCTGGTTTGGAAAACTGTCGCTTATTCCTTGTGCGGACTGGCGTTATTGGCGGTCATTGCAGTCTGGCAATACGACACCGCGATTTCCTGGGTAGCAGGGCGAGTGCCTTTAGCAACAGAATACAAAATCGGCGAAACCGTGTTAGCCAGCCTGAAAACCCAATCGCCGATGGTTAATAAAGGCGTCGCCATCGACACCATCAAAAAAATCGGCGCTCGCTTGACCAAAGGTTCACCTTATAAATACCAGTGGCATCTCTCAAATGATCCTGCGATCAATGCTTTTGCCTTGCCGGGCGGCATTGTCATTGTCAACAAAGGCCTGCTGGAGAAGGCGGATTCGGCCAATGAAGTGGCGGCGGTGCTGGCACATGAAATCCAGCATGTTGAACAACGCCACGCTTTAAAGAACATCATCACCAGTTCCGGTATTGCCGCCGTTGTTTTGCTGGTGCTGGGCGATGCCAATGCCGTCATGATGATTATGGCGCACCAGGTATCCGCCCAGTATTTCAGCCGTCAGGCTGAATCCGATGCAGATTTGAAAGGCATCGCCTTACTGCAAAAAAGCAAGATAGATACCCAAGGTATGGTGGCTTTCTTCAAGAAAATGCAGGAAGCGTTTAAAGATAAAACAACAGGCCCAGATTGGCTGTCATCCCATCCCGATACCGCTAACCGCATCCTAGCGGTTGAAAATTATGTTAAAACACATCCTTGCATGGATTGCGAAAAGTTGAAATGGGATAAAAAAGCGATTCTGGCTGGTTTGGGAAAAACTAATATCAAAGCCCAATAATTGGGTGGCCTAATGGACGGATGCCTCGCTTTTTCCAGCGGCATCGCGATGAGGTAAGCTGAAAATGGACCTCAAAATTTCGCTAAAATAAGAAGAAACAGGGCAAATGCGACGATTACCGAAAGGGGTGTCCCACCCTGAATTTAGAGGACAAGCAGTACGTTTACATCTGTAAGAGAAATTAACGGTAGTTGAAATTTCCAGATAGCTATTGTACGCCTAAAGGAACACTTAGAAATTGGGTGTCTATAGTGGGCTTTTTTTATCGCATAAAACTGTTATAATCCTCGCCCTTGGTTGGATGCTGTTAAAGAGCAGTGGGTTTTTTAATACAAATAGGGAGTAGCCATGCTTATCTTGACTCGTCGGGTAGGGGAGACACTGATGATTGGTGATGAAGTAACCGTCACTGTTCTTGGCGTTAAAGGGAATCAAGTTCGCATAGGTGTCAATGCGCCCAAAGAGGTTTCTGTGCATAGGGAAGAGATATACGAAAGAATCAAAAAAGAACAATCCGAGTCGGCCAGTTCTGAAAGATAAACCAGTTTAAGGAGAGATGGCCGAGCGGCTGAAGGCGCTCCCCTGCTAAGGGAGTATGGGTTTTAAAGCCCATCGAGGGTTCGAATCCCTCTCTCTCCGCCAATATCAAAAAATATAGTTAGCCTTGCCTGAACTTTGGTTGACAAACATTCAGCATAAAAGGATAATCGTCGGTTCAATAAAGCGCCCGTAGCTCAGCTGGATAGAGTACTCGGCTACGAACCGAGCGGTCGGGAGTTCGAATCTCTCCGGGCGCGCCATTGAAGAAGTCGCATTTAAAATCATATTATTCCCCTGTAGCTCAGTCGGTAGAGCGGGTGACTGTTAATCACTAGGTCGGCGGTTCGAGCCCGTCCGGGGGAGCCATATAATCAACGGCTTATAAGGTTTTTAATGTTTAACATAGTCTTTGAGTCACCATTAAGTCATCATCGGAAATAATTTCCCATACCCCACCCCACAAAAAACCGTACTAAGGCGGCTTCATTTTTTTGATATTTTCTATTTGCTACTGCTACACATGTACACAAGCCATTTATTTTGCTGGTTTCGTGATGCCAAAAAAAGGCGGTTAAGTGTAGCAACCGCTCGCTACAGTTTGCTACGCTCTATTCAAGGTGAACTTTTTGAGTTTTGTTAAACTAACCGCTGAACCTTCGGGTTCTGCTACGGCGGTTATTCCTGTCGCCGGTTTATCCGGCTGCGGCGATATACCTTTCCTCCCGTGGCGTATAGGCCTTGGCTTGGACGGTTTTCAGCTTCTCCGAAGGTTGCCTGGTCGCCCTCAGAAAAGCCTTGTCGGACGCGCTCAACTCTTGCCCCAAGGCTTCGGCAAACTGCGACATCTGCCTGATCGTCAGGCTCTTTTGCTTGCGCTCGACGGATTCCGTGGCACGGGCTTTCTCGACCATCTTCATCATGTATTGCGCCATTGAAGGCGTGGTCAAGATGTTGCTTGTCACCCGCAGGATGTGTTTACAGGCGATGCCCACCAGGCCTGGGTTGCGGATTTTGGGAAAAGCGGTTTCGGCGTGGCCTGAATTGTAGCCGCCAATCGTCGCCAAATAAGCCAGCCAAAAACGCCAACGCCCGCACGAGCAGGATATTTTCAGCGGGCTTTTTTGCATCTCGGCGGCCACAAACATCGATTTTATGGCTGATGCCGCTATCTCCTCAAAGTTGATGAAATCGACGATGATGTAATGCCGCGAGCGGTCGCTATCCGGCCCCGCATTCGTCATAAAGCGCACAACCCCGGACTTGTGGGCTATCGGGGCTGCCGTCTTGATCTCAAGGTTTGCGCGTTTCTTGTCTGTGCTGCCTGATGTGGTCTGCGGCGGGATCGGCACGGCCAGTTTCAGGATGTCTTTCGCGGTC
>JAYVGW010000153.1:0-2674 GCA_043771735.1 Methyloglobulus sp. | reverse complement strand
GGGTAAGCTATGTCCATAAATTATCCAGTATTGTCAGTCGTTTCAGTTGAAACGGAAATAATCGCTTAAATAGAGGCTTACTTCATCAGGAGCATTAGAGCAAAACAAAAACGCAGATAATAATATCTGGAAAGCTCCTACAAAAAACAACCTAATCACCCACTCTAGTAAAATTAATAAGTTGCTAACCCCCCCCCTAATCTGCTAACCTCAAACCTCAGTCTTTAACTGTGTTGTTTTCTTATCTATTTTCAAAAGGAAAAATCATGACTAGAGTGCGAAACATCGGCTTCATTTTGGCCGTTAATTTGGTAGTATCCATTGCATTTCCAGGGCAAGCGTTTTCGGCTCTTCCGGGTTATGTGGACGCGGATGCGGAACGGGTGTCCCAATACATCAACAAGGCGGACGCAAAACGCATGGATAAGCAGGCCAACTTAGAGGATGCAGCAAAACGAACGGCTGAAAATGCCGACGAACCTGATCTTGCGACGCAAAAGCCCAAACGTGTTTCGGTTAAGCGTAATGCAGGCTGGCTTCAATCAAGCAGCCCCACTTTAAAAGTGTCCATCCCTGATACTGAAAACAGGGCGGTTTGGTTATCGCGAGGCAACAGTCCCAAGATGGCTGACAGCTTTATCGTGAACCTTCCCGTCACAAAGAATACGGTTGATGCTAAAGTGTCATCAGATGGCTCAGTGGTTTATTCTGGCTACCAACAAGCCACGGACATTGCTGTTCAGCCTTTTGATGACTCTGTACGTATACTGACTGTTCTAAACGGAACCGATTCCCCGTCGGAATATGCCTATAAGGTCAACCTGCCTGCGGGTGGAAAGATAGAAAAAATGGAGAATGGCGGCGTTTTGGTTCTTGACTCCCAAGGTAGCTTGATCGGTGGTTTTGCGCCGCCCTGGGCAGTGGATAATACGGGCAAATCCGTACAGACGCATTACGATGTCCGGGGCAATCAAGTTGTCCAGGTAGTTGATCATTTAGACGGCAACGTCAGTTATCCTGTGGTGGCTGATCCATGGTTGGGTAAAGCTCTTATTAGTTATGCAGTTTGGACTAAATATATAAGATACGGTATAGATTGGGGTTTTTCCTTATTTGTCTATCCTACCGCTTGGGCAAGGGTCAATGTCCTTAGTTATAATGCCGGCGTAGCCGGGTGGAATGAGCTTTTAAATAGATATAAAGACACTGCTGTGTTTTACACAAACTTTGACCATAACGAATATGAGACCAGGGGAATAAAAAATAATCTTTCGGGACTTCGTAATCAGTATCTTTGTCACGCATGGAGTGGTGGACATCCACTAAAAGGCACGTGGCAATTGGAAGAATTCCGACCTGATGTTGGCTGGCTTAAAACAGTGGCGGCCACCTGTAATCCGGGTAATCCATAAGTATTTACGGAGGTATAACGAAGGATTTGTTTTGCCTCCACATTTTTACCATAGAACTGCTCTCAATTTGAATAGGGCGGGTTTGCCCACATGGAATATGTTTTGAATGATTAGGAGAAACTTTGTGCAACTCAAAAAGTTTATGAAGCGTATTCCGATTGGTTATCGTATGCTTGCGTCACTGCTAGTTGGCGGGTGGTTTATTGCTTCAGGATTATTTGGGGTATTGTTTAGGACTATGCTTTGGCTCCCTGTCAGAGACATTCCTCTTGATACGAGACCTAACGATGATCTGTCGGCAATCAGACTAGCCTTGACCGTTGCAAGGGCAGCCGATTGTGGACGTTTTGAGGTCACAGAAACCGATCGCTACCTTTGTCGTATTAAGACCGAGGATTTGACGGACAGTTTCCGCGAAATAGAAATATTAACATGGACTTATACTGATCAAACAGCGCTTAACGAACGAGAAAAGGTAAATCGGGAAATGGATTATTATGTGGCTGGCCCATTCTATGATGTCTATGGCGGTACTCCAAAGCAATTGGCTCGTTTCCCTGGGACAATCGTCTACTCGCAAAAACAGGATAAAACGGCTTCTCAAAAACCGTGAACAGATCTCTCAAGCGCGCCACTATTTTTCGCGAAAGCTAAAATGGGATCCATCCGATTCTAGCGGCGAAAAATCACGCGGCGATTAATGCCTACGGCTGCCCGGATTCGTCCTCGGTTCGCTGCGGCGCACAACTCCGCGACGCTACGCTGTGCACCACGGCTACCCAAATGACTTGACGCCGTGTCGGATGGCCTTGCATTTTGACTACGCTTCCGCTGGCGCTACAACTTCGTCAAAACACCGGCCTCTACGGCTATCCGGGGGTCGTCGTACACCGCTCCACTAGCGTTACGCTTCCGTGTACTCCTTCAAAGCGTTTAGTCGTGTTGGCCTTGACCTTTTTGTTCATGGCTTCAACCATGCCGTTAGTCCACGGATGCTTGACCAGCGTGGTGCGGTGTTCGATCTGCTTGTCTTTGCACAGGGCGGCAAACGGATGTTCCCTGTCTTTGGGCTTCTTGTCTTCAGGCACGGGGTTGTAGCTGAATTCCATGCCGTTGTCGGTGAGGATTTTCACGGCTTTGAAGGGGTATTCTGCCAGGGCGTTTTGGAGGAAGGCGGTGGCGGTGCCCATGCGCCTGTTGTCGTGTAGCTCCAGGTAAACATAGCGGGTGGCACGGTCAATGGCAACGAACAGGCAATGCTT
>JAYVGW010000152.1:0-6484 GCA_043771735.1 Methyloglobulus sp. | reverse complement strand
TGGGCAACTTGTTCGGGGGTTTCACCTTCATCGATAGCGCCAGCGACAATTTCCACTAACCAGGCCCGATCTGTGTTTGCCGCCGCACCGATGCGGAATTGCTCAATCAACACGACTTTGTCGGCATCGGGGTCGTACAGCAAAACCGCAACGCAATTGGTGCGGCGGAATAATTCTCGACCAATTTCCCCACTCCAACCACCGCCAAATAAGGTGTGTTTCAGGTAATATTTTTCCATCTGGTAAAAGCCGCTGTAAACCACGTCTTTTTTGACGATTTCAAACTGTTTTTTCATTTTTTACCTTGATATTCAAGCCTATAAATAAGTCCCGACTGATCGTCGGAGATAAGCAGGCTACCGTCCGGCAGTTCCAGAATATCCACTGGCCGTCCAAGCACTTTGTCGTCTTTTGTTAACCAGCCGTCGATAAAGACCTCGTCCGAAACCGGTTTTCCATCCTTAAAGCGAACCAAGGCAACACGATAGCCATCCGGCTTGGTTCGGTTCCAGGAGCCATGTTGGGCAACAAACAGCTGATCTTTATATTCCGCAGGAAACTGGCCGCCACGATAAAAACGTAAGCCTAACGGCGCGACATGGGCTTTAAATTTCCAGGCAGGAGCGGTAAATTCCTTGCAATTTTTACCATCACCAAACTGGGGGTCAGGAATATCACCAGCATGGCAATAAGGATAGCCAAAATGTTCACCCACCTTAGTCCAGTTATTCAATTCCTCAGGTGGCAGGTCGTCACCCAATAAATCCCGGCCATTCTCGGTAAAAAACAAGGAATCCGTTTCGGGTTGCCAATCAAAACCCACGCTATTCCTAATACCTGTGGCAATGATTTCAAACTGGCTGCCGTCTGGGTTTAAGCGCATCAGGGCGGCATAAGGTTTCTCGGGTTTGCAAATATTGCAAGGCGCACCGATGGCGGTGTAAAGCTTGCCATCTGGCCCAAACCGCAGGTATTTCCAGCCGTGGTGTTTATCCGACGGCAACTTGTCATAGACGACAGCCGGTTTTGGGGGCTTACCCAAGGATTCGGTAATCTTGTCATACCGGATGATGCGGTTGATTTCCGCCACGTATAAAGCGCCATCCTTGTAAGCAACGCCGTTCGGCATGTACAAGTCTGTTGCAATGGTATAGTTTTTGTCGGCAATGCCGTCTTGATTGGAATCTTCGACTGCATAGATATTGCCGGATGCACCCGTGCCAACAAACACAACGCCCTTATCGCCCAACGCCATGCTGCGTGCATTCGGCAGGTTATCGGCAAATACGGACAGTTTGAAGCCGTCCGGCATGTGCAGGTTTTTTAGCAGATCCTGGTGTCCCTCAGGTTGTGCAAAGCCCAAACCTGTGTTAAATACAAGCAGAAACATAAGTAAGGTTTTGGTTCGTGCCATTAAATATCCTCCTTAACTAAACTTATAATCAGTTTATCATTCTAATGTGACATTGAATTCATTTATTCAATCCCCATAACGGCTGTACAACACAACATAAGAGAGGCCACGCCATGATGCGTATTTTACTGTTTTTAGCTACTAACATTGCCGTGATGATTGTTATTAGCATTCTATTTAATCTACTGGGTTTAACCGGCTATATTAACGCCCAGGGGGGGATAGATCTGGGACAGTTGCTGATAATGTCAGCAGTCATCGGCGTAACGGGTTCCGTCATCTCGCTGGCCATGTCGAAAATGATGGCCAAACGTTCAATGGGCGTGCAAGTCATTGAGCAACCACAAAACCAAACCGAAAGATGGTTGATCGATGTCGTCACCAAACAAGCCCAGAAAGCGGGTATCGGCATGCCGGAAGTGGGCATATTTCAAGCCCCAGTCGCCAATGCCTTTGCTACGGGGATGAACAGAAATAATGCGTTGGTCGCCGTCAGCACGGGCTTGTTGCAAAGCATGACACCGGATGAAGTGGAAGCCGTCGTCGGACACGAAATAACCCATGTTGCTAATGGCGATATGGTGACTATGGCCTTAATGCAAGGCGTTCTCAACACCTTCGTGTACTTCTTCGCCACCATTATAGGGCACGTCGTGGACCGCGCCTTATCCGGCGATAATGATCGCGGCGGTTTTGGCATGGGATATTACCTCGTACAAATGATTGCCCAGATCGCTTTAGGTTTCCTTGCATCAATTCTGGTCGCCTGGTTTTCACGTCGCCGTGAATTTAAGGCGGATGCGGGTGGTGCGAGCTTGGCTGGACGGGAAAAAATGGTTGGTGCGTTACGTGCCTTACAACGTGGGCATGAAGCGGAAGAACTGCCTGGCCAATTCGCCGCTTTCGGTATCAATGGCGGTGGCATACAAAAACTGTTTATGACCCACCCGCCATTGGAAGAGCGCATTGCTGCTTTGCAAAGCAGCAAATAATTTCAAAATACATAGCTGCCGGACTTTTTATTGTCCGGCAGTTATTCATTACCAATAATCTAAAAATCCCCGACACCCTCGCTACGCCATCCCTCAGGGCATAGGTATCTACACAATTTTTTATTTTGTAAATACAATGAGTTGCAATTCGTTTTTTTGCTCCCTCTCCTGCTGGAGAGGGTCGGGGTGAGGAGAATAAAATCAACCAGTTACATCCCCCTCATCCCAACCTTCTCGGCAATAGCTCCTGCATTGCCCTACTAACTACATCCATGTAGGCATCCCGAAGGGAGAAGGAGCTTGTTTTAATTTTTAGAGATCACATAAATTAATCAGCAAGTTCACCCTGATCTTCTGCAACAAACTTACGCGCCGCATTCAACACCTCAATCACGGGCCGTGTTTTAGGCCGGACTTTTCGCCACAAGAAAAATGCTTCTGCCGCTTGCTCAACCAGCATGCCCAAACCATCCAGGCTTTTTTTGGCATTGTGTTCCATACCCCAGCGGACAAATGCGGTGGGTCTGTTACCGTAAGCAAGGTCGTAGCACACGCCTCCTTTAGCCAATAAATCATCGGGTAGCGGTGGCATTTCATCATTCAAGCTTGCCGATGTCGCGTTGATGATCAAATCGAATTGCTTATTTTTTAGGTCCGCAAAACCGGAACCTTCCACATCACCAAAAATACAAAACTCTGCCGCCAGATCATGGGCTTTCTGTCGTGTACGGTTAGCCAGCATTAACTCTTGCGGGGACTTTTCGAGAATGGGCGCAAGAATGCCTCGACACGCCCCGCCAGCACCCAAAATTAATATCCTGGAACCCTTTAAGGCAATGCCATGGTTTACCGTCAAGTCCGTAATAAGCCCACAACCATCGGTATTGTCGCCTAATATGCGGTCATCGTCTTGGATCAACAGCGTATTAACGGCCCTGCTCAATTCGGCGCGTTTCGTGGTAAGGTCGGCGAAAGCCCAGGCAAGCTCCTTTAACGGCAAGGTACAATTTAAGCCTTTGCCGCCTTTGGAAAAAAAATCCGTGACCTTCTCCTTAAAACGTTCAGCGGTAACCTCTTTGGCGGTATATTCAAGCGATTGTTCGGTTTGTTCCGCAAAAAGCTGATGAATGCGCGGTGATTTGCTGTGTTTTATTGGGTAACCGAACACTGCATAACGGTCTTTTTTAGCCATACCTGTACCTTTTTTCGGTCAAAATTTCCATAAGATTAGTCTATTTATCCATAATCATTAACATCTTAGCAAAAGAATAAAACCACAGTTGCGACTCGGAAAAAACCAAAACGGCCTACATTGCTCTCAATCTGGTGCCCCAAAAACAAGACAAAAAAATAGCCGCGTTATGCGGCTATTTTTATGCGTTTCAATGAGTTGTCACTTTATAAAATGGACAACCAAGAACAGGATAACCGCTAATCCTAAACCACAATGGATAACGCCTTTGACACTGGTGTAAGGACCCATTTTTCCAGCGGCCGGTAATTTACTCAAGAAGCCGACATTTTTAAGGGCGGGGTAGGCCCCGTTGTACTCCAACGCCAGAATTATTACAGCCGCAGCCGAGAAAGCCATCAGATTAAATCCATGTGGAAAATGCGCTGAGGCCCCCATAAAGTACAACATGGGAACGGAAAACAACGTATTCGTCCTTGATGCCAAACCCGCTGTTGCCAGGGCACCAGCCGCTTCAGGCAGGGCTTGCCCACCATTTGCGACCTGGGTCGCAGAAGCAATCACAATTTTTTGGTTAGGCCAGATGATTAACCAAACGTTCGTGAACATAAGGATACCGAGCAGCGAGCCGACATAAATATCGAGCGAGCCACCGCCGCCGCGTAGCCCAAGTATACCTAAGCCAGTCAGCAAGGTGAGCATAGCGCCCCAACGGAACCACCACAGCGCCCGTGGCACCAGTTTTTGTATGGCATCCGATTTTGCAGCGCCGTCGGCTTCTTTAAAGTATTCGCCTTGTACTAGGTTGAAATAGTAAAGCAAGCCGATCCAGGTGATACCTGCTAACAAATGCCCCCAGCGCAGCAGCATTTCATAACCGGGAGTTGTTGTAACTAATTCCATAGCAATACCTCTATTTGTAGTGATTTGTTATTGATTACGGCACATCTTTCGTCGTGATAGTGCCTTGAAGATAATGTTTTGTCTAGGTAAACTTACTCAAGCCTGAGCCAGCCATCGGGCCACAGATTTTGCAAAATAAGTCAAAATTGCATCACTACCAGCACGTTTGAAAGCCAGCAGAGATTCCAAAACGACTGGTTTCTCGTCCAGCCAACCATTCATGGCAGCTGCTTTTATCATAGCATATTCCCCACTGACCTGATAAGCAAAAGTGGGTACGCCATAGCTGTCTTTTACCCTGCGGATAATGTCCAGATAAGGCATTCCGGGCTTAATCATCACAATATCCGCACCTTCCTGCAAATCCAGCTGAATTTCGCGCAAGGCCTCATCGGAATTAGCCGGATCCATTTGGTAACTGTATTTGTTGCCGCTACCCAGATTGCCTGACGAGCCGACGGCATCCCGAAATGGCCCATAAAAACTGGAGGCATATTTGGCAGAATAAGCGAGAATCCTTACATTGACATGGCCTTTTGCCTCCAACGCTTGCCGGATTGCACCAATACGCCCGTCCATCATATCCGAAGGCGCAACGATATCTGTACCCGCATCGGCATGGGAAAGCGCTTGCCGGATCAACACTTCGTTGGTCTCATCGTTAATCACATAACCCTGGTCATTGATAAGCCCGTCCTGACCATGTACCGTAAAGGGATCGAGCGCAACATCGGTGATGATGCCCAATTGTGGCACAGCTTGTTTCAATGCACGAACACTGCGTTGGATCAAGCCGTCTGGATTATACGCTTCTGCGGCATCGTAAGATTTTTTATCAGTGCCGACAACCGGAAACAGCGCAATGGCTGGAATGCCAAGCCCGTAAACTTCCCGCGCTTCTGCCAAGAGCAAATCCAATGAGTACCTTTCTACGCCTGGCATGGATGCAATCGGCTCTCTCCGATTTAAGCCTTCAGTAACAAACATCGGGTAAATTAAATCATCGACGCCCAGTTGATTTTCGCGCATCAAACGGCGGGAAAAATCATCAAATCGCATTCTTCGCATGCGTGTGGAAGGGAAATTAATGTTATTATAAGGCATCTTATGTTTACTCATGGATTAAGGGATGCTGGATGTTTACCCTGACTTTATCTGACACATTGATTAAAACAACTTAATCAGAACAGTTTAATTGAAAATAAGCGTAAACGGCATCCCTACTTATTCACACTATCAACCGCTGGTCGCTTAAACTTAATAACGCAAGCGTATTGGCTCGATTTTAGAGGGTTTTATGAAAACAAAACAATACAATGTCTTCGGTTTATTGGCCTTGCTACTTAGCTTGCTGTCAATCACTGGCGCGAACGCTTCAGACTTGCTGCCGCCCCAAAAGGCTATCCAAGAAGCATCGGACAAACTGCAACAAAAGTTACAGGATAAGGGATTTAGTCAAAATTTTGCCCAAGTTGCCCAGTTTGTTGACCAAGCCATCAACCCCCATACCGACTTCGACAAAATTTCCGAGTTAGTTTTGGGCAAATTGTGGAACGCTGCAAGCAGCGATGAAAAAAGCCGTTTCAAACATGAGTTCCAGACCCTATTGGTGCGGACTTATTCCCGTGCCTTTGTAGAATTCAAGGACTGGACAGTCCGTTTTCTGCCGCTGGAGATGGCAAACGGCTCTAACAAGGTTCTGGTGAAGACAGAAGTTTTGCAACCTGGCCTGCAACCCATCAGCGTGAACTATCGTATGCTGTTGGCAAATGGTGCCTGGAAAGCCTATGACATCATGATCGAAGGTGTCAGCCTGGTGACCAACTACCGCTCAACTTTCAGCAATGAAGTCAAAACCAAAGGCTCGTTATCTGCCGTGATTGACGGGCTGGCTAAACGTAACACAGAAGCCTTGGCAGCGAAAAACTCCTAATTTTGTCCCTGATGCCATCCTTTCGCCCGGAAAGGATGGCAAGGATTAAC